>NZ_JBHVWC010000005.1:0-184159 GCF_042882445.1 Kitasatospora sp. NPDC058218
TGTTCGAGGTGGGTGCGGGCGGCCCTGAGGGCCTCCTCGGCGACCCCGGAGGCGTAGGAGGCGCCGCCGCCGCCGTGGACGTGCAGGTCGACGAAACCGGGCACGACGGTGTACCCGGTCAGGTCGAGGTCGCCCGGCTCGGCCCGGCCGCCGGACGTGACGGCGGAGATCCGGGTGCCCGCGACCGTGAGGCGGTCGCCCTCGACGACACCGCCCGACAGGACCAGCCGGGCGCCGGCCAGTGCGATGCCCTCGGGCCGGGCCGCCGATTCGATTCGCGCGGTTCTCACCCGGTCACCGCCGGAGCGGTCGGGCGTGACCCGAAGCGCTTGAGTGAAGTTGCTCGATAGGTGGCTGTCATGGTCATATCCGAACTCCCGTTTCGGTGGGCCGCCGGCCTGCCCGACGGCCTACATCGCTGGTACCCAGGCGAATCGGCCCCCAACAGGGCTAGACTCGGGCCATGCTCAAAGCTGATCGCACCGCCCGGATCCTCTCGCACGTCACCGAAGCCGGGAGCGCCGACGTCCACGCGCTCGCCGAACTCCTCGACGTCTCGACCGCGACCGTCCGCCGCGATCTCCAGGAACTCCACGACCAGGGCCTGCTCCACCGCACCCGCGGCGGCGCCGTCACCGGCCCCGTCAACCTCGAACTCCCCCTGCGCCACCGCAGCGAGAAACAACGCGACGAAAAACGCCGCATCGCCCAGGCCGCCGCCCAGCTCGTCCCCGACGGAGCCGTCGTCGGCCTCAGCGGCGGCACCACCACCAGCGAACTCGCCCGCGTCCTCGCCGAACGCACCAACCTCACCATCGTCACCAACGCCGTCAACATCGCCGCCGACCTCATCGTCCGCCCCGACATCCACCTCGTCGTCATCGTCCGCATCGCCCGCAGCGCCAGCTACGAACTCGTCGGCCCCGCCGCCGACCGCATGCTCTCCCACTACCACCTCGACATCGCCTTCATCGGCGTCGACGGCCTCACCCCCGAAGAAGGCTGCACCACCCACGACGAAATGGAAGCCCAGACCGACCGCGCCTTCCTCCGCGCCACCGCACGACCCGTCGTCCTCACCGACAGCACCAAAGCCGGCAAAATCACCTTCGCCCGCATCTGCCCCCTCACCGACATCCACGACCTCGTCACCGACACCAACCTCACCGACACCCAACGCAAAGCCATCACCAACACCGGCGTCCACGTCCACCAAGCCTGACCCCCGACACACACCACCCCGCCGCCCACGGAGGGCGACGGGGCGCGACCGCGCGGGTTCCGGACTCAGGCCTTGACGCCACCCGCCGTCAGATCGGTCCGCCAGAACCGCTGGAGCAGCAGGAACGCGACGACCAGCGGGACGACCGAGACCAGGGACCCGGTGACGACCAGGTTGTACGGGGTGTGGTCCTTGAGGCCGTTCCAGTAGTACAGGCCCAGGTTGACCGGCCACAGCTTCTGGTCGGACAGCGTGACCAGCGGCAGGAAGAAGTTGTTCCAGATGGTGGTGAACTGGAACAGGAACACGGTGACCAGCGCCGGCGAGAAGATCCGCAGGACGACGGTGAAGAAGATCCGGAACTCCCCCGCGCCGTCCATCCGGGCGGCCTCCAGGATCTCGTCCGGGACGGACGCGGCGGCGTAGATCCGGCTGAGGTAGACGCCGAACGGGCTGATCATGCTGGGCAGCAGGACCGCCCAGACGGTGTTGACCAGGTGGGCCTCGGAGAGCAGCAGGTAGACCGGCAGCGCCAGCAGCGGCGCGGGCACCAGCACCGCGGCGAGGATCGTGTTGAACACCGCCTCGCGGCCCCGGAACCGGTACTTGGTGAGTGCGTAGCCGGCCATCGCCGAGAGCAGCGTCGCGACCGCGGCGCCGACCCCCGCGTAGAGCACGGTGTTCAGCAGCCAGCGGAAGTACAGGCCGCCGTTGGCGGTGGCCAGTTCCTGGAGGTTGTCGCCGAGGTGGAAGGCGGAGAACCAGAAGCCGTCGCTGCCGAAGAGGTCGCTGCTGCTCTTGGTGGAGGCCACCAGCAACCACCAGGCGGGCAGCAGGAAGTAGGCGGACAGCACGAACAGGACGGCCGTGCCCAGGACGTTGGGCCGGCGCCCCGCAGGCCGGCTCGGCCGGGCGGGCCGACGGGTGCGGGCCGGAGCGGCTTCGGCGGTCGCGGGCCGGCGCTTCAGGTCGGCGGTGCTCATGCGGTCACCCGGTCTCCGGTGATGCGCACCGAGAGGCGCAGGAAGGTGAAGGACAGGGCGCAGGTGGCGAGCGCCAGCAGGACGGCGATCGCCGCCGCCTTGCCGTAGTCGTTGTTGCCGAAGGCCGCGTTGTACGCCGCCATGTTGGGGGTGTAGTCGGCGGAGACGGTCGAGGCCAGCGAGTGCAGGACCATCGGCTCGGTGAAGAGCTGGAGGGTGCCGATGATGGAGAAGATCCCGGTCAGCACCAGGGCGGGGGCCACCAGGGGGATCTTGATGTGCCAGGCGATCCGCCAGGCACCGGCGCCGTCGAGGTCGGCGGCCTCGTAGAGCTCGCTGGGGATGGCCTGCAGCGCGGACAGGATGACGAGCATGTTGTAGCCGGTCCAGGTCCAGGTGACGATGTTGGCCATCGACCACAGGACGGTGTCCGGTGAGAGGAAGTCGACGTCGATGCCGATGCTGGCGAGGCCGGAGACGAGCGGGCTGGTGCCGGGGAGGTAGAGGAACGCCCACAGCACGGTGGCCACCACGCCGGGGATCGCGTACGGGAGGAAGTAGGCGAGCCGGAAGAACTTCCGGAACCGGGCGCCCTTGGCGTCGATCAGCAGGGCCAGGCCGAGGGCCAGGCCGAGCATCACCGGGACCTGGACCGCACCGAACAGCAGGACCCGTCCGATCCCCTGGACGAACGACCCGTCGCCCAGGGCCGCGGTGTAGTTGTCGATCCCCGCGAAGACCGTCCTGGCCGGGCCGAAGCCGAGGCCGGACCGCTCGATCCGGAACAGGCTCTGCCAGACCGCGTACCCGATGGGGAGCAGGAACAGGGCCGTGAAGAGCAGGCCGAAGGGGAGCAGGAAGCCGAGGGCGGCGCGGTTGCGGGCCGGCCCCCGCCGGGCTTCGGCGGCCTTCGGGCCGGTACGGCCCGTCACCACCGGGGTTGCTGCGCTCATCTGGGTACCTCTTTCGTGCTGGCGTCGGTCGGTCCGGGGCCGGCGGGCCGCAGGGCCCGCCGGCGGTCCGGGTCAGCCGGCGGTGACCGTCAGCCCCTTGGCCTTCATGGCGTCGACGGTCTTGTTCTGGACGGTGCCCAGGGCGGCGGTCAGGTCGCCGTGGGAGGCGACGGCCGCGCCGAAGGCGTCGGTGAGGTCGCTGGAGGTCTGGGTCATGGTAGGGCCCCAGCTCCACTTGGCGGCCTGCTGCGCCGACTGCTTGAAGACGTCGAAGATCGGCTGGTTCCCGAAGTACGCGCTCGGCTTGGCCAGGGCCGGCGCCGAGGCGCCGCTGGTGGAGGCGGGGTAGATGCCGGCCTTCTCCACGAGGGTGGCGACGGCGGCGGCGTCCGTGCTCATCCAGTTGGCGAACTGCAGCGCCGCCGCGGTGTTCTTGCAGCCCTTGACGACCGCGGTGGACGAGCCGCCGTCGTTGCCGACCGACTTGGTGGCGTCCTGCCACTGCGGCATCGGGGCGACCGCCCACTTGCCGGCCGCCTGTGCCGCGTTCTGTTCGAGGATGGAGGAGAACCAGACCGGGCCGGGGTAGGCGGCGAGGGTGCCGTCCTGCAGGTCCTTGTAAAGGTCGGGGCTGAAGCCCTGCTCGGACTTGACCAGACCCTTGTCGATCAGGCCCTGCCAGTACTTGGCGACCTTGGCACTGCCCGGGTCGCTCGCCAGCGAGACCTTCCAGCCCTTGCTGTCGGTGCCGAACCAGCTGCCGCCGGCCTGGGCGGACATGCCGGCGAACCACCAGGGGTCGTCGGGGTTGAAGACGCTGAGGTAGCCGTTCGGGTTCGCGGCGTGCAGCTTGGCGGCGTCGGCGGCGAACTCCTCCCAGGTGGCCTGCGGCTTGAGGCCGTACTGGGCGTACAGGTCGGTGCGGTAGTAGAGCGCCATCGGGCCCATGTCGACCGGGATGCCGTAGACCTGACCGCCGACCTTGACCGCGTTCCAGGCGGCCTCCCCGTACTGCGGCTGGTACTGGTCGGCCTCCTTGCCGACGTCCTGGACCGCGCCCTCCACCACGAAGCTGGGCAGCGACTCGTAGCCGACCTGGGCCAGGCAGGGCGCGTTGCCGGCCTTGACGGCCGCGAAGACCTTGGCGTACCCGCCCTTGCTGCCCGGCACGATCTTCTCGAACTTGACCCGGACTCCCGGGTGGCCGGCGTTGAACTGGGCCACCGCCTCCTCGTAGCCCGGCGCCCAGCCCCAGAACGTGACCTCGGAGTTCGCTCCGTCGCTCGATCCGCCGCCACCGCTCGATCCGCAGGCCGCGACGCCGGCGAGCAGCGGCAGGGTGGCGGCGGCGGCCAGCATGCGGGTGCGGATTCGTGTCTTCGCCATGGAACTGGTCCTTTACGTGTACAGGCCCTCGGCCGTCGCGGCGCAGCATCGGGTGGAGGCGGCCGGCGCGGGCGGGGTCCGGGTGCGTGGGGGGGTCGGCGGGAGGGGGTTCGGGGCTCTCGGGCTCGGGGACCGGAGCCGGTCGGGAGGCGGCGCCGCGTCGGCGGCTTCCTCCCCGGGCGGGGGCCGTGTCCGGCCCCGAGCCGGTGGTCACGTGCCCGTCAGAGCATTGCGTTGCTCTCAGGTGCTCAGTATCGAGGAGTATTGCTCAATTTCGAGCATCTTCCTAGAGGCTCAGAGCACGAAAGCGGTCTCGGTTTCGACACGCCCGCCGAGTGGCGGGCGGGTCGCGATCGCCGGCGCGGCCGGTGTCAGCCGAGGTCGGGCCCGGACACGAAGTGCACGGCGGCTTCGGCGCACCGGTCGAGTTCGAGGACGGTGAGGTCGTTCGGCCCGCTGCGCAGAACCGGCCAGGGCACGTACAGCGTGCGCTGCGGCCCGCGGTCCCAGTAGCGGCCGAGCAGGAAGCCGTTGACCCAGACGTAGCCCTTGGCCCAGCCCGGCAGCGCCAGGTAGCCGTCGGCCGGCTCCTCGATCTCGAAGGTGCCGCGGTGGAAGGCCGGGGCGGCGCCGTCGACGGGGGCACCGGCCGTGTCCCAGGGGAGGCGGTCGGGCGTGCCGTCGGCCAGCGGCATCGGGTCGGCGGTCCACCCGTGCAGGTGCTGCTGGGTGTGCAGGACGGCGGTGACACCCTTTCGGTCCCCGATCCCGGCACCGTAGTTGACCCGGCCCATCGACTCCACCAGCAGCTCCAGCCGGGCGCCCGCCCCGGACACCGGGACGAGCAGCGGTGGGTGCTCGGTGTCGCGTTCCAGGGTGGCGAGGTGGGCACCGTCGACGCGGACGTGGGCCCGGTCCGCGAGCCCCTCGACGGTCAACGGGTACTCCGCGCGCGGGCCGGGAACGGTGGTCCGGTAGCGGACGAGGCCGTGCGGGAGACCGAGTTCCTCGAAGGAGGGCGGCACCGGCGAGCGGACCTCCCCGGTCGACAGGTGGTCCACGACGTCCGCCAGCGGCAGGTACCGGTCGAGCTCCACCCGGCGCGGTGCCAGCGTGGCCGGGAGTTCCTCGGGCTCCGGCACCGGGCCGTCCGCGTACGCCGACAGGACGTCGCGGAACGCCCAGAACTTGGCCGTGGGGGCGCCCCGTTCGTCCAGCGGGGCGTCGTAGTCGTAGGAGGTGACGGTCGGCTGGTAGCCCCGGCCGGTACGCGGGTCGGCGGTGTTGGCACCGGCCCAGGTGCCGAAGTTGGTGCCGCCGTGCGCCATGTAGAGGTTGACGGACCCGCCGGCGGCGAGGATCTCGCGCAGGGCGGCGGCGGCGTCCTCGGCGGGACGGGTGGTGTGCTGCTCGCCCCAGTGGTCGAACCAGCCGTTCCAGAACTCCATGCACATCGGCGGGTCCTGGGGGCGGTGCCGGCGCAGCTCGGCGAACGCCTCGGTCGCGCGGCTGCCGAAGTTGACGGTCGCGAGGTGGCCGGGGAGCGCGCCGCCGGTGAGGAAGAAGTCCTCCGGACCGTCGGAGGTGAACAGTGGGACGTCGATCCCGCGGGCCCGCAGGCCGTCGGCGAGGTGGGCGAGGTAGGCCCGGTCGGTGCCGTAGGAGCCGTACTCGTTCTCGATCTGGACCATCAGGACGTTCCCGCCCCGGGTGGTCTGATGACCGGCGAGGATCGGGATCAGCGTGTCGTACCAGCGGTCCACGTGGGCCAGGAACCGGGGGTCGCTGGTGCGCGGCCGCGCGTTCCGGTCCGCCAGCAGCCACCAGGGCAGGCCGCCGTTCTCCCATTCGGCGCAGATGTAGGGACTCGGGCGCACGATCGCGTGCAGTCCGGCGTCCGCGGCGGCGCGGAGGAAGGCCTCCAGGTCGGCGATGCCGGAGAAGTCGTGGGTGCCGGGGGTCGGTTCGTGCAGGTTCCAGGGGACGTAGGTCTCGACGGTGTTGAGCCCCATCGCCCGCAGCATGCGCAGGTGGCGCGGCCACTGCTCGGGCAGGCTGCGGAAGTAGTGCACGGCTCCGGACAGCAGTCGCAGGGGGCGGCCGTCGAGCGTGAACCCGGTCGGGGAGATCTGGATCATGGGTGGTCCTCGTGAGGGTGGGGCGAGGGTGGCGGGCGCCGGTGTGCCTCGTGCGGTGGCCCGCCGGCTCACATGATGCTGGCCTCCGCGATGGTCGGCAGGAGCCGGGTGGCGGTCTCGGTGATGGCACCGCGACCCGCGGCCAGGTACGAGCGGGGGTCGACGGTCCGCTCGTCGCCCGCCAGATGGGCGCGGACGGCGGCCGTCATGGCGATGCTCAGGGCGGTGCCGATGTTGACCTTGGCGATGCCGCCCCGCACGGCACGGCGGAGTTCGTCGTCGGGGACTCCGGAGGAGCCGTGCAGGACGAGCGGGACGTCGAGGGCCCCGTGCAGGGCGCCGAGCAGGTCGTGGTCGAGCCGGGCGTCGCGCGAGGTCATGGCGTGCGAGCTGCCGATGGCGACGGCGAGGGCGTCCACGCCGGTCTCCGCGACGAAGCCCACCGCCTCGCCGGGCTCGGTCCGGGCACCGGGCGCGTGGGCGTCCAGCGGGCCCCGGCCGTCCTTGCCGCCCACCTCGCCGAGTTCGGCCTCCAGCCAGAGCCCGGCGGCGTGCGCCCAGCCGGCCGCCTCGCGGGTGGCGGCGACGTTCTCCGCGTAGGGCAGGTGCGCGGCGTCGAACATCACCGAGCTGAATCCGCAGTCGGCGGCCCGGCGGAGCAGGTCGCCGGTCTTCACGTGGTCCAGGTGGAGCGCCACCGGGACGGTGCTCGGCTCGGCGGAGCGCACGGCGGCCGCGGCCAGCGGGGCGAGGCGCCCGCCGTGGAACCGCACCGCGTTCTCGCTCACCTGGAGGATCACCGGCGTGCCGGCGGTCTCGGCGGCGGCGACGACGGCCTCGATGTGCTCCAGGGTGATGACGTTGAAGGCGGCGACGGCGCCGCGCCGGGCCGCGGCCCGGGCGACCAGGTCGCCGGTGGCTGCCAGGGGCATGGAGTCTCCTCTTGGGTGGGGCCCGTTCAGCCCGAAGGGACCGAACGGGCGGAAGGTGCCTCCGGGAGGACCTCGACCAGGGGCAGGTACGTCAGGTAGGCCTGCCGGTCGAAGCCGCCGGCGTACGGGGCCTGCACGGCGGCGGCCGACAGGGCCACCGCGTGGGGCAGCACCCGGGGCCAGGGGGTGCGGTCCGCGAGGGCCACGGCCAGTGCCGCGACCACCGCGTCCCCCGCACCGGTGGGGTTCCCGCGCACCACGACCTCCGGGGGGAGGCGGGCCCACCAGGTGCCGTCGGGCGTGGCGACGAGCAGCCCGTCGGGGCCTAGCGAGGCGACCACCGCCCGTGCGCCCCGGCCGGCCAGTGCGCGGGCCGCGTCGAGCGGGTCGGCGAGACCGGTGGCGTGCCGCAGCTCGGCCGCGTTCGGCTTGACGACCGTGGGGGCGGCCGCCAGCGCCCCGGTGAGCGCGGGGCCGTCGGCGTCGAGGACGACCGGCACGCCCGCGTCGTGCGCGAGACGGACCAGGTCGCCGTACGCGCCGGCCGGCAGCCCGGGGGGCAGACTGCCGGAGAGCACCAGGGCCCGGGCCCTGGGGAGCAGGCTCCCGACCCCGGCGCACAGTGCCGTCCACCGCTCGGCGGAGAGCTCCGGCCCGGGCTCGTTCAGCACGGTGGCGTCGGCGGCGTCCACCACGGCGACGGTCCGCCGGGTCGGCGCGCCGGCGCCGAGCGGAACGGCCAGGTGGGCGAGGCCGGACCGGTCGAGGTCGGCCCGGACCGCCTCGCCGGTGGGCCCGCCGAGCGGCAGGACCGCCGTCGTGCGGCAGCCGAGGGCGTGCAGCACCCTGGCCACGTTCACGCCCTTGCCGCCCGCCTGTTCGTGGACGGCGCGCACCCGGTGGCTGGTGTGCGGGCGCAGCGTCGGCAGGTCGTAGGTGATGTCCAGGGCCGGGTTGGGCGTCACGGTGACGATCACGATGCCGGCCTCCCCCGCGGGCCGGTCACCGCGTCCAGCGCGCGCAGCCCGGCGCCCAGGCAGCCGGCGCCGTCCCCGAGCGCGGCGGGTGCCAGGCGCGGGGCGACCTGGATCCGGGCGCGCCCGGCCAGGGCGGCGGCCAGCGGGGCGAGCAGCAGGTCGCCGGACTCGGCGAGCCCGCCGCCGATCACGACCAGCGGCGGGTCCAGCACCAGAACGGTCGTCAGCAGGGCGTCGGCCAGGGCGTCGACCGCTTCGTCCCAGACCGCGCGGGCGGCCGGGTCGCCCTCGGCGGCCAGTCGGGCCACGTCCGGCGCGAGGGCCGGCCGGCCGGTGGCCTCGGTGTAGCGCCGGGCCACGGCGGCGGCCGAGGCGTAGGTCTCGGCGCAGCCGCGCGCCCCGCAGGCGCACGGCTCCCCGCCGGGGCGCACCACCAGGTGGCCGATCTCCCCGGCCCGGTGGTGCGCGCCGGGTTCGGCGCGGCCGCCGGTCATGACGGCCGCGGCGATGCTCGTCCCGACCGGGACGAACAGGAAGCGTTCCTCGCCGCGCCCGGCGCCGAGCCGGGCCTCGGCGACGCCGCCGGCCCGCACGTCGTGCGTGACGACCACGGGCAGACCGGTGCGCTCGGCCACCAGGTCCCGGAAGGGGACGTCCCGCCAGCCGATGGTGGCGGAGTGGACGCCGGTCCCGGTGGTCTCGTCGACGATGCCGGGGACCGCCAGGCCGACGGCGTCGATCTCGACGCCGTGGCGCCCGGCCTGCCGGAGCAGGTCGGCGACCAGGTCGACGATGGTGGCCACGACGGCTTCGGAGCCCCGTTCGCGCCCGGTGGCGCGCCGTTCCCGGTGCCGGACGGCCGCCTCCCGGTCCAGCAGTGCCGCCTTGATCCCGGTGCCGCCGACGTCCACGGCGACGACCTGACGCCCGGTGCTCATGCGCCGGCGAGGACCACGGACCGGGTCAGGTTGCGCGGCCGGTCCGGGTCCAGGCCCTTGGCGGCGGCCAGCGCGGCGGCCAGCCGGTGGACGCGCACCAGCTCCGCGAGCGGGTCGAGCCGGCCCTCGATCCAGCGCGCGCCCGTCCCCCGCACCTGTTCGGCCAGCCCGGCCGGTGCGGCGCCCAGCATCCAGGTGGCGGTGGTCGGTGCGGCGATGCTGATCGGCCCGTGCCGGTACTCCATGGCCGGGTACGCCTCGGTCCAGGCGAGTGCGGCCTCGCGCAGCTTGAGGCCGGCCTCGTTCGCCAGGCCGACCGTCCAGCCGGTGCCGAGGAAGGTGAACTGGGCGCAGTCCACCAGGCCTTCGGGCAGCGGCTCGGCCAGGGCGGCGCGGCCGTCGCGTTCCACCGCCTCGGTGTGCAGGCCGAGGTGGGCCCGGAGCAGGGTCAGCGCCGTGGTGGCGAACCTGGTCTGCACGACGGACCGCTCGTCGGCGAAGTCCAGGACGGCGATGTCGTCGGCGGCGGACATCACCGGGGTGTCCGGGTCGGCCGTGATCGCGGAGGTGCGGACCTTGCCGCGGACCTGCCCCAGCAGGGTCAGGACCTCGGTCGTGGTGCCGGAGCGGGTCAGGGCGATCACGCGGTCGTAGGAGCGGACGCCGGGGAACTCGGAAGCGGCGAAGGCGTCCGTGACGCCCTGTCCGCTCGACTCCCGGAGCGCGGCGTACGCCTGGCCCATGAACAGCGAGGTCCCGCAACCGATCACCGCGACCCGCTCACCGGCCTCCGGCAGCGCCGCGCAGTCCGTGGCGGCGAGTTCCGCCGCACGGCGCCAGCAGTCGGGCTGGCTGGTGATCTCGGCCTCGACGTGGGTCGCCATCGGCCACCTCCATCATGCTTGTTGCTGATACGTGCTTCTTTCTGGCCAGATTCAAGCACCTTTGAACATTCAGTGGAACCCATCTGCGCAGTTTGTTGCGCAGAAGTGTTGACAGTTGCGTGCAGCGGAGCCGGATACTGCATGCCATCGCAGGCCTCGGCGGTCCTGCCCCCATCGACGACCGCCGGGCCCGCAGAAGCACCGATCCCCCTACCTCAGCGGTGCAGCACCGAAGGAGACCTCGTGTCCGCCCCACCCCGCAGAACCCTCGCCGCGATCCTCGCCCCCGCACTCCTCGTGCTCGGCGCGGGCATCGCCCCGCCCGCGTCGGCCACCCCGGCCGGCGCCACCTACACCGTGAGCGTCGGCGCGCCCACCCGGTACGCCCACCCCACGGACACCCCCGCCGTGCCGTACATCGACAAGGACGGGACCTTCTGGTTCCAGCAGTCCGCCGCGCTCTACGGCGCGACCGACCCCCGGTACTGGGACTTCTTCACCGGCACGGACTTCGACACCGCCACCCGGTCGAGCGCGGTCAGCAACGCGGTCAACCCCGCCAACGCGAACGACCGGAACAACGACACCACCTGGCGCTGCAACAACAGCCCCACCGGCCGGGAGGCGACGTACGCGCCCGCCGGATCGGGCTACGCCCAGAAGAACTTCTGCGACCTGTCCGGCGTCTGGGTCGATCCGGACACCGGCCACTGGTACGGGCTGGTCCACAACGAGTTCACCCCGCAGCCCTTCGGCGACGGCCTGCACTACGACGCCATCGACTACGCGGTCTCCACCGACCAGGGCCGGACCTGGAGCATCGAGGACCACGTCATCACCTCGCCCTACAGCACGAAGCGGGGCGACACCGCGGCCTTCCCGAACCAGACCTACGACTACGGCGACGGCGACCAGCGGCTGTTCGTCGACACCGCGTCCGGCTACTTCTACGTCTTCTACGGCTCGCGGATCGTCGAGAAGGGCGGCGGCTGGAAGGCCTTCCACGAGCACGTGGCCCGCGCGCCGATCTCCGCCAAGATGGCGCCCGACTCGTGGCAGAAGTGGTACGACGGCGCCTGGTCCCAGCCCGGCGTCGGCGGCCGGGAGAGCAACATGGTCCCCGTCGACACCACCCACCCCACCGGGTACACCCCCGTCTCCGGCGAGTACGACCCGGCGAACGCCGGAACGGTGGCCCAGCAGGTCGCGGCCGGCAAGATGCCCGCGACCTCGCCGCTGTTCGTCATGGACATCACCTACAACGCCTACCTGGGGCTCTACATCGGCGAGCCGCAGGCGGTCGACCAGAGCGGATCGGCGCCCCAGCAGTACTACGCCACCGACGACCTCGCGTCCCAGAAGTGGTTCCCGATCGGCGACAGCGGCGGCTACCACACCGCGTCCTGGTACCGGTGGTTCCTCGACGGCGCCAACCGGACCAGCTCCACGATCGTCGGCAAGAGCTTCCGTTCGTACTGCGCGTTCGGCTGCTCGGGCGGCGCGTCGGGCGAGTACGTCGACGTCACCATCGGCAGCTCCGCACCCGCCGCTCCCCCCGTCGACCTCGGCAAGACGTACCGGATCGGCAACGCCGACGGCCGGGTCCTCAGCCAGGCGCCCGCCGGCTCGGCCGTCACCTCGGTACCGACCGCGACCGGTTCGGCCCTGGAGTCCTGGAGCTTCGCCGCCAACGGCGACGGCTCCTACCGGATAGCCAACGCCGCCACCGGCCGACTGCTGGGCGTCGACTCCTCGGCCGTCGCCGGCCGGGCCTGGGGCGCGCAGCCCACCGCCACCGCCGCCGGAGCGAACGGGCCCACCGTCGGCCAGCAGTGGTTCGTCGTCCGCGGCGCCTCCGCCGCCGGAACGGCCACCGGTGCCTTCAAGCTGGTCAACCGCTACAGCGGCCTGGTGCTCGGCCTCTCCTCGGCCGGTGGCCGGCTCGCCGAGACCACCCCGGCCCGCAGCTGGACCGACACCGGCGCGGGCGCCGTCGGCGGCGGCCGCACCGCCGGCGAGCAGAGCCTCACCCTGACCGCCACCGGCACCGCCGGCAACCCCCCGCTGGACGGGACCCACACCCTGACCACCGCCGGAAAGGCCCTCGACGACCCCGACCACTCCACCACCCAGGGCACCCAGCTGATCACCTGGACGCCCAGCGGCGGCGCCAACCAGAACTGGGTCTTCACCCGGCAGGCCGACGGCAGCTACCAGATCGTCAACGGCGAGTCCCACCTCTGCATGGACGTCAGCGGCGGCTCCACCACCGCCGGCGCCCAGGTGATCCAGTGGGCCTGCACCGGCGGCGGCAACCAGCGCTGGCTGGTCACCCCGGTCTCCGGCGGCTACCGGATCGCCTCCGGCAAGAGCGGGCTGCTGCTCACCACCGCCTCCGGCACCGACGGCGCCCGGGTCACCCAGCAGGCCGACACCGGCTCCACCCTGCAACGCTGGACGATCGGCTGACGACCCGCCCGTAGGGCGACACCGACGGACGACGGCGGGGGCCCGGGCGAGGCGGCTGACACCCCTTGCCCGGGCCCCCGCCGCGGCGCGCCGACCCTCCGCACACATGTTGACGTGCTGTCAGGCGCGCGTCCTCGTTCGTCACGTTGATCCGGGTCGGTCCCGATCACCGACGCACAGCCACGAAGGAGTACACGACCATGAGACCCGTGCCCCGCAACGGGCAGCGCCGGGGAGCGGCACTGCTCGCCGTCCTCGTCCTCTGCCTCACCCTGGCGGGTGCCCAAGTGCCCGCGACCGCCGCGGTGCCCGCCCGGACCACCGCGATCACCGTCGACGGTGCGTCCCCGGGCCGGATCTTCGACGGCGTGGGAGCGATCAGCGGAGGCGGCGGAAACACCCGCCTGCTGCTCGACTACCCCGAGCCGCAGCGCGGACGGATCCTCGACCACCTCTTCAAGCCCGGCTACGGCGCGGCCCTGCAGATCCTCAAGGTCGAGATCGGCGGCGACACCAACTCCACGGACGGCGCCGAGTCGTCCATCGAGCACACCCGCGGCTCGGTCGACTGCGACAACGGCTACGAGTGGTGGCTGATGGAGCAGGCCAAGGCCCGCAACCCCGGCATCGAGCTGGCCGCCCTCTCCTGGGGCGCACCCGGCTGGATCGGCAACGGCTCCTTCTGGTCGCAGGACATGATCGACTACTTGATGACCTGGCTCGGCTGCGCCGCCCGGCACCACCTCACCATCGACTACATCGGCGGCTGGAACGAGCGCGGCTTCGACGCCGCCTGGTACAAGAACCTGCACGCCACCCTCGCCGCCGAGGGCTACGCCACCAAGGTCGTCGGCGGCGACTCCTTCGGCTGGGACATCGCGACCGCCATGCGGACCGACAGCGCCCTCCAGGACGCTGTGGACGTCGTCGGCTCGCACTACACCTGCGGCTACCTCTCCGCGATGACCAGCTGCTCGACCACCCCCGACGCGCTGGCCACCGGCAAGCAGCTCTGGGCGAGCGAGAACGGCTCCCAGGACGCCAACACCGGCGCGCCCCCGATGGCCCGAGCCATCAACCGCGGCTACCTGGACGCGAAGACCACCGCCTTCATCAACTGGCCGCTGGTGGCCGCGCTCTACCCGAACCAGTCCTTCAACACCATGGGCCTGGTGACGGCCAACCAGCCCTGGTCCGGCGCCTACAGCGTCGACCGGAGCACCTGGGCGGCCGCGCAGACCACCCAGTTCACCGCCCCCGGCTGGCAGTACCTCGACACCGCCTCCGGCTACCTCGGCGGCAACCGGGACAACGGCAGCTACGTCAGCTACGCCGCGCCGGGCAGGGCCGCCTGGTCAACCGTCCTGGAGACGATGGACGCGACCGCCGAGCAGACCGTGACGCTGAACGTCAAGGGCGGACTGCCGGCCGGTGCCCTGCACGTCTGGTCGACCGACTTCTCGACCATCGGCGCCACCTCCCACCTGGCGCGCGGCGCGGACCTCACCAGCACGTCGGGGGCCTACCAGCTCACCCTGAAGCCCGGCCGCATCTACACGGTCACCACCACGACCGGGCAGGGTGCGGGCGCCGCCGCCTCCCCGCCGCGCGCGCCGCTCGCCCTTCCCTACGCGGACCCGCTCTCCGGTACCGCCACCGGCCAGGAGGCGCGCTACCTCGCCACGATGAACGGCGCCTTCGAGACCGCCCCCTGCGCCGGCGGCCGCACCGGCCGCTGCCTGCGGCAGCAGGCCCCCCTGACGCCGATCCGCTGGACCGACGAGATCGCGCCGCAGCCGTACGCCCTGATGGGTGACCTGAGCTGGACCGACTACACCGTCGGCATCGACGCGCTGTTGGAACAGCAGGGTTCGGTCGACCTGCTGGGCCGGGTCGGCACCCAGGGCCGCAACAACAACGGCCTCGACGCCTACCACCTGCGGGTCTCGGACACCGGTGCCTGGTCGCTGCTGCGCACCGACACGGCCTGGGCCTCCACCACACTGGCGAGCGGCGTCGCCGCACCGACGGGCACCGGCTCCTGGCACCACCTCGCCCTGACCTTCCAGGGCGCCACCATCACCGCGAAGCTCGACGGCGCGACCCTGGCCACCGTCACCGACCGGAGCATCGGTGCCGGCCAGATCGGTCTCGGCACCACGGGCTACTACGGTGCGCAGTTCGCCGATCTGAGCATCACCCCCGGCACGGCGGCGCTCCTCGACGGCACCTACCGGCTGACCAACGCGCACAGCGGCCGGCTCCTGGACGCCTCCGGCCAGGGCACGGCCGACGGGACACCGATCATCCAGTGGCCGGCCACCGGCGGCGCGAACCAGCTGTGGCGCCTCACGTCGACCGGCGACGGGTACTACGGCATCACCGGTGTGCCCAGCGGCCGGAGCCTGGACGTTCCCGACCACGGCGTCGTGCCGGGGACCCAGCTCGACCTGTGGGCCGCGAACCACGGCACGAACCAGCAGTGGCTGGTGGTGCCGTCCACCGCGGACTGCTACACGGTGGAGTCCCGGCTGGACGGCCTCCGGATGGACGTCGCCGGCGGCTCGACCGCCCAGGGCGCCCAGGTGGTCCAGTCACCGGCCACCGGCGGCCCGAGCCAGTGCTGGAGGCTGACCAGCGCCGGCTGAGACCCAGCAGGAACGGCACCCCCGGCAGGGATCCCCCGCCGCCTTCGGACCTGGGGGATCCCTGCCGCCGCGCCGAGCCGACCTCCGTCCGATGCATCCGCAGGTCGCGGCCCCGAACCCGAACCCTCAGGAAGGACACCCCCATGTCCGACGCCCCGTCCCCCCACCCCGGTTCCGCCGCGCTGAACGGGCCGTCGCGTCGCGGCGTCCTCCGGACGGCCGTGTCCGTCGGCGCACTGGTGGCCCTCGGCTCGCTGCCGGAGTTCACCGCCGGCGCCGCCGCCGTGACCCGCCCCACCTCGCCGGCACCGGTTCCGGACGACCGGGCCGTGACGCTCTGGTACGCCGCGCCGGGCAGCGAGTCCGCGATCGTGGAGCAGGGCCTGCCGATAGGCAACGGACGGCTCGGCGCGCTCGTCACCGGCGACCCGTCCCATGACGCGCTGTACCTCTCGGACGCCACCCTGTGGACCGGCGACGCGAACGCCGCGCTCGGCGCGGACGGCCAGTTCTCCTACGAGACCGCGCACTTCGGCACCTTCGGACTCCTCGCGAAGGCGTACCTGAACCTCCCCGCCCACACCGCCAAGGCCATCAGCGGCTACCGCCGCACGCTCGACCTCTCCAACGGCCTGGTGACCGCGACCTACCGGCTCGGCGGCGTGAACTACCGGCGCGAGGTGTACTCCAGCCACCCCGACGACCTCATCGTCGTCCGGCTCACCCAGAGCGGCGGCGGCACGTACACCGGATCGATGACGCTCACCGGCACCCGGGGCGAGTCCGTCACGGCCGACGGCGCGGGCGCGAGCGTCTCCTTCGGCGCCACCCTCCCGAACTCGCTCAGGTACGCCACCGTGGTGAAGGCGGTGGGCACCGGCGGCACGGTCTCCGCGACCGGTGCGAAGGTGAGCTTCACCGGCTGCACCGAGGTGCTGCTGCTCGTCTCCGGCGGCACCAACTACAAGGCGGACGCCGCCACCGCCTACCAGGACCCCGCCGTCGCGCCGCTCGCGGTCGCCCGCGCCAAGGCGGCGGCCGCGGCCGCCGTCCCGGGGGGCTCCCTGTCGGCCACCCACGTTGCCGACTACCAGCGGCTCCAGCGGACGATGACGGTGGACCTGGGCACCTCCACCCCCGGGCAGCGGGCCATGGACACCGCCGCCCGGCTCACCGCCCGTGCCGCCTCCGGGTCCGCCCCCGATCCGGAACTGGAGGCCTCCTACCTGTACTTCGGGCGCCACCTGATGATCTGTGGCTCGCGCGGCAGCCTCCCGCTCAACCTCCAGGGCCTGTGGATCGACCGCAACGACCCGGACTGGATGAGCGACTACCACACCGACATCAACGTCCAGATGAACTACTGGCTGCCCGACCGCGCGGGCCTGTCAGAGTGCTTCGACGCGTTCACGGACTACTGCGTCGCCCAACTGCCGGGCTGGCAGGCGACCACCCGCGACCTCTTCCAGGACTCCCGCAACCGGTTCCGCAACACCTCCGGCAAGGTGGCCGGCTGGACCCTCGCCATCTCCACCAACGTCTGGGGCGGCAACGGCTGGTGGTGGCACCCGGCCGGAAACGCCTGGATGTGCAACTCGCTGTACGAGCACTACCAGTACACGCAGGACGCCGGCCACCTGGACCGGATCTACCCGCTGCTCAAGGGCGCCTGCGAGTTCTGGGAGTCCCGCCTCCTCACCAGGACCGTGCCCGATCCGGTGACCGGCGGCACCCGCCAGGTCCTCGTCGACGACCACGACTGGTCGCCCGAGCACGGCCCGGAGGACGCGATCGGCATCACCTACGCACAGGAACTCGTCTGGCAGCTGTTCCGGAACTACCGCGAGGCCGCCGCCCGGCTCGGCCGGGACACCGCCTACGCCGCCACCGTCGCCGCCCTCCAGGAGAGGCTGTACCTGCCCGGGGTCAGCGCCACCAGCGGCTGGCTGGAGGAGTGGATGAGCGACGACAACCTCGGCGAGACCGCCCACCGCCACCTGTCCCCGCTCGCCGGGCTGTTCCCTGGCGACCGCATCAACCTCCAGGACTCCCCGCCCGCGACCATCGCCGGCGCCACCGCCCTGCTGACCGCACGCGGGACGGCGAGCTTCGGCTGGGCCAGCGCGTGGCGCGCCCTGTGCTGGGCCCGGTTGAAGAACGCCGACAAGGCCTACCGGCTGGTCCTCGACGTCATCAAACCGTCCGTGAACTTCGGCAACGGCACCGGCGTCAACATGCTCGACATGTACAGCTTCGGCAACCGCTCGACCTTCCAGATCGACGCCAACTTCGGTACACCGTCCGCGATGATCGAGATGCTCGTGCAGTCCCGGCCCGGACGGATCGAACTACTGCCCGCACTGCCGGCGGCCTGGGCCGCGTCCGGCAGCATCACCGGCGTCGGCGCGCGCGGCGGCCTGACGGTCGACCTGAGCTGGGCGGCCGGGCAGGTCACCGGCGCGACACTGCACGGTACGGCCGGGACACGCAGCACCGTCGTCTTCGGTACCTGGAGCCAGGCCGTCACGGTGGGGTCCACAGGCTCGGTGACGGTGACACCGCCGGCCCAGGCCACCGTGTTCCAGTTGGTCAACCGGAAGAGCGGCAAGGCCGTCGACGTACCCGGCGCCTCCACCGCCGCGGGCACGGGCCTGATCCAGTACACCCCGAACACCGCCGCCAACCAGCGCTTCCGCCTCGTGCCCGTCGGGAGCGACGTCCACGAGGTCACCTGCACCCACACCACCCTGGCCTGGGACATCGCCGACGGCTCCACCGCCGACGGCGCCGGGCTCATCCAGTGGACGCCCACCCACGGCACCAACCAGCAGTGGCGGCTCACCGACGCCGGCGACGGGTACGTGACGATCACCTCCATGCGCAGCGGCAAGGTGCTCGGTGTCACCGGCGGCTCCACGGCCGACCTCGCGGCCATCGAGCAGCAGACCGCCGACGGCGGTCCGGCCCAGCAGTGGCGTCGCGTGCCCGCCTGACGCCGGGCACCCGCACGGCCGATGCCCGAGGCGGTCCTCCCGGCGGAGGGTCGCCTCGGGCGTGTGTGCTCGCACCGGCCCCGGGATTCTGAGTGAACTTGCTCGATAGGTGACTGTCATGGTCATCTCTGAACTCCCGTTTCGGTGGGCCGCCGGCCTGCCCGACCGCCTACATCGCTGGTACCCAGGCGAATCGGCCCCCAACAGGGCTAGACTCGGGCCATGCTCAAAGCTGATCGCACCGCCCGGATCCTCTCGCACGTCACCGAAGCCGGGAGCGCCGACGTCCACGCGCTCGCCGAACTCCTCGACGTCTCGACCGCGACCGTCCGCCGCGATCTCCAGGAACTCCACGACCAGGGCCTGCTCCACCGCACCC
Organism: Kitasatospora sp. NPDC058218; assembly: GCF_042882445.1. Lineage (NCBI taxonomy): Bacteria > Bacillati > Actinomycetota > Actinomycetes > Kitasatosporales > Streptomycetaceae > Kitasatospora > Kitasatospora sp. NPDC058218. Next base: position 18,903 of record NZ_JBHVWC010000005.1, read on the forward strand.
GCGGCGGCGCCGTCACCGGCCCCGTCAACCTCGAACTCCCCCTGCGCCACCGCAGCGAGAAACAACGCGACGAAAAACGCCGCATCGCCCAGGCCGCCGCCCAGCTCGTCCCCGACGGAGCCGTCGTCGGCCTCAGCGGCGGCACCACCACCAGCGAACTCGCCCGCGTCCTCGCCGAACGCACCAACCTCACCATCGTCACCAACGCCGTCAACATCGCCGCCGACCTCATCGTCCGCCCCGACATCCACCTCGTCGTCATCGGCGGCATCGCCCGCACCGCCAGCTACGAACTCGTCGGCCCCGCCGCCGACCGCATGCTCTCCCACTACCACCTCGACATCGCCTTCATCGGCGTCGACGGCCTCACCCCCGAAGAAGGCTGCACCACCCACGACGAAATGGAAGCCCAGACCGACCGCGCCTTCCTCCGCGCCACCGCACGACCCGTCGTCCTCACCGACAGCACCAAAGCCGGCAAAATCACCTTCGCCCGCATCTGCCCCCTCACCGACATCCACGACCTCGTCACCGACACCAACCTCACCGACACCCAACGCAAAGCCATCACCAACACCGGCGTCCACGTCCACCAAGCCTGACCCCCGACACACACCACCCCGCCGCCCACGCTCTGCGCCATCCGGTCCACCCCGGCGGCCGACCCGGCGGGCCCGGCCTGGGTGACGGGCAACGGCAGCGACACCGTCCAGGTGCTCGCGCCCGACGGCACGCCGGAACGCTCGGTCACCGGCGGGGGTCTGCGCCGGCCGCTCGGCATCGCGGCCGACAGCGAGGGCAACGCCTGGGTCTCCAACAGCGGCATCGTGCCGCTCCCCTGCGAGGGGACGACTCCGGCCGAGACCGCCGACGCGGTCACCGGCGTCACCGCCCCGCACCCGGGCGCCTCGGTCACCATGATCCGCCGCGACGGGTCGACCCCCGACGGGCCCTTCACCAACGACGGGCTCTTCCTGCCCCGGGGCATCGCCGTCGACGGCGACGACACCGTCTGGGTCGCGAACTTCGGCGGCCACCGGCTCGCCCGGCTGTGCGGCGTCCGGCTGTCGGCCTGCCCGCCCGGCCACCGGACCGGCCGGCCCATCTCCCCGCCGGACACCGGGTACACCAGCGACGGGCTGGATCGGAACACCGGTGTCCAGATCGACCCGTCCGGCAATGTCTGGCTCGCCAACAACTGGCAGACGGTGCCGTTGCAGACCAACCCCGGCGGGCACGAGCTGGTGGTCTTCATCGGCATCGCCGCCCCGGTCCGGCCGATCGCGGCCGCGGGCCCCGGGCGGCCCTGAGCACACGGGTGGCGGTGCGGACGACCCCCGGCCGTACCGCCACCCACGGAGGCCGACAGCCGGTCAGAGGGCCTGGGGGAAGTCGAAGACCCGGTCCGGGTCGTAGGCGGCCTTGACCCGTTCGAGCCGGGGCAGGTGCTCGCCGTAGTAGGCGGTGCGCCAGTCGGCCAGGTGGGGGTCCCGGTAGTTCTGGTAGGCGTGACCGTTGGCGTAGGGCGCCAGGGTCGCGTGGGCGTCGGCCACCCAGCGGACCCGGGGCTCGGCCGGGCTGTCGGCGGGCCAGCCGGCGTAGTACTGGGCGAGCAGCGTCGAACTCCGGTGCCGGAAGGCCGTGGCGTCGGCCGGGACGCGGTTGACCGCGCCGCCGAGGGCGGTGAACGTGACGGCGCCGGCCGTCGGGTCGCGGCGGTCCGCGAAGCCGCGCAGCACGCCGATCGCCGCGTCGGGGAGGAAGCCGTCGAAGAAGTGGGAGGCGGCGGCGAAGGCCTGGCCGCCCGTCCGCAGGCAGGCCTCCACGGTGCGGCAGCCGGTGTAGGCGAGCATCGAGTCCAGGTACGGCCGGGTGGCGACGGCGGCGGAGCTGGTCGGGCCGGTGCGGGCGAGCAGCGGGGCGACGAGTCGCTCCAGTTCGTCCGAGTCGCCGAGCAGCACGCCGCCCGCGTCCACCGACGCGCCGTCGGGGCGGGCCCAGACGTGGAAGTTGGACCAGAGCCGGTCCGGTGCGCTGAAGGCCCAGGGCTGCCACTCGGCCAGCGCCCGGCCGGCGTTCGCCCAGGCCCAGGAGTACTTGAAGATCGTGCAGTCCACCGCCGGGTGGGTGCGCAGGCGCAGCGAGGTGACCACCCCGAAGTTGCCGTTCCCGGCACCGCGCAGGGCCCAGAACAACTCGGGTTCCCGCTCGGCGTCGCAGCGCACCACCCGCCCGTCGGCCAGGACGACCTCCGCCTCGGTGAGGCTGTCGCAGGTCAGACCGTACGCCCGGCTGGTGACGCCGTGGCCGCCGCCGAGTGCCAGGCCGGCCAGGCCGACGGTGGGGCAGGTGCCGGCCGGGACGGTGACGCCGTGCCGGGCGAGTTCCGCGTAGGCGGTCATCAGGGGGGTGCCGGGGCCGAGTTCGGCCTGGTCGCCGTCGACCCGGACGGTGTCCAGCCGGGCCAGGTCGATCACCAGCGGGGTGTCGCTGGACCAGCCCGCGTAGCAGTGGCCGCCGCTGCGTACCGCGAACCGGATGCCGGAGCGGCGGGCGAACCGGAGGCATTCGGCGACGTCGGCGCTGTGCGCGCACCGGGCGATCGCCTCCGGGTGCGCCTCGGGGGCGAACTGCAGGTTGCGCGGCAGCCGGGCGCTCTCGTAGTCGGCCGAGCCCGGGCGCAGCAGCACGCCGTCCAGGCTCGTGGCGAGGGCCTGCCAGTCGGGGCCGGTCCTGGTCCGGGCCGGTGCGGCGGTCGGCCAGGAGGCGAGCGCCGCGGCGGCGCCGAGGGCCAGTACGGTACGTCGGCCCGGACGGCCGCCCCGGTCGGTCATGCCAGCACTGTAGGGCGGCCGGTCCCCGGCGGACGGCAGGCACGCGGGCCGGCCGGGCCGGCCCGCTGCGCCGGACGGGGTCAGCCGCGCCGGACGGCCAGTTCGAGCTCGCGGGCGCTCTCGTCCCAGGGCGAGGGCAGCGTGTGGCCGGTGGGCTCGAAGCCGATCTTCCGGTACATCGCCTCGGCCCGGCCGTTGGCCTGGTGGACGAAGAGCCGGACCCGCTCGATCCGCGGCTCGGCGAGCGACCACGACCAGGCCAGCGCGGCCTCGAAGAGCTCCTGGGAGACGCCGCTGCCGCGCGCCTCGGGCCGGACGAAGACGCCGACGAGGTGCGTCTGCGGCTGCTCCGGGACCTCGCCGAAGTACGTCGCCGTGCCGGCGCGCTCGACCAGCACCGACACCGTGCCGAGCCAGCGCCCGTCGGCGGCCTCCGCGACGAACTGCCGTGCGGCGACGCCCGCGGCGGCCCCGGCCGCGCGGTCCTGCCAGAAGTCGTCCGGCTGGGCGCTGGCCTTCTCGTGGGTGTCGTGGAAGGCGACGGCCGCGGCCGGATCCAGCAGCGCGTCCAGGCGCAGCTGCTTGATCTTCGGCCAGTCGTCGGCTTCCACCGCCCTGATGATGTGGGTCATACGTGTGATCCTCCCATTGGCGCCGGCGGACCCCGCAGCGGGGGAACACCGCCCCGGCCGGGCAGGGCCCGGTGACGCGCCGGCCCGAGGTCCCTGGTCCGGTCAGCCGCCGAGCACGGCGTCCGCGGCCCGGCCGGACTGGGCCTGCTCGATGCGCTTGGCCAGTAGGACGGCGAGGCGCTGCGCCGTCGCGGTGTCCACCGAGCCGTCCTCGGTGGTCACGGTGGCGACCACGGTGCCCGCGCGCATCACGATGCCCCAGCCGTCCCGGCCACCGGGCTCCCCCTGCCAGGCGCGGCTCTCGGTGCCGATCGCGGGCAGCGCCACGGAGTGGTAGCGGGTGGCGTCGCCGTAGGCCGCGTACGCCGCCTTCAGCTTGTCCTGGGCGGCCGCCTTCGTCGGCAGGGTGTCGACGAGGAAGCGCGCGACCACGTCGCCGGAGCTGAACCTCGCCTCGCCGCTGAGCGGCTTGCCGTTGCAGGACTCGGTGTTCTGGCAGGTCGAGGAGTGGTCGGTGGGGTCGACCCGCCGCTTCTCCTGCTCCCAGCCGGTCATCGCGGCCTGGTCGGGCATCAGCTGCAGGACGGCCTTGTAGTCGAGCAGCGGCGTCGCGGCGTCGCTCCAGACGGGCATCGGGACCGCGCCGGCCGTCGGAGCGGCGCCGCCGGACGCCGCCCCACCACCGGGCGGCACGGCGCCGGGCGCCGGGGTGCCGCCGGTGGCCGCGCCGGTCGGGACACCCGCGCCGGCGGACGGCGTCTGGGCCGACGGGTCGGCCGCGCCCGCGCTCGCACCGGCACCGGCACTGGTGGTGGCCGTCGCCGTGCCCTGGCCGGCCGCGGCGGTGCCGCCGGCCGTGGCCCCGGACCCACCGGAGCCGCAGGCCGTCAGGACGCCCAGCAGTACCGCGGCCGCAGCCGCCGTCATCGTGCGACCAACCAACTTCACAGCGCTCTCCCTCGTACCCGGTGTCCGTGGACCGCCAAGAACCATAGCCTTGATCGCCCCGGTCCGGTTCCGCCTCCCCCTCGCCGTCGCGACGGCCGCTCCCACGCCCCGGTCGGGGCCCGGAGGCTCGGGCTCCGACCGGAGGCGCTCAGCCGGCCGGGTCGATGGTGACCTTGACGTGCTTCATGATCGGCTGGTCGCTCTGGGTGCTGTAGTCCCCGAGCGCGCACAGGACGTTCATCTCCGGCATGTAGCCCGCCGCGCAGCCGCGGGGGATGTCGTAGGGGATGGCGAGGTAGCCCTTGAGGAAGCGCCGGCTGCCGTCCTTGGCGATGCTCGTGATGTCGACGGGGCCGAGGTCGGCGATGCCGCGGGCACGCATGTCGGCCCGGTTCATGAAGACCAGCGTGCGCAGGTTCTTGATGCCCCGGTAACGGTCGTTGTCGGAGTAGATGGTGGTGTTCCACTGATCGTGCGAGCGCATGGTGCCCAGGGCCAGGGTGCCGGGCTCGGGGACGACGTCGGGCAGGAGGGCGGCGGAGAACTCGGCGCGTCCGGACGGCGTGAGGAAGACCAGCTCCCGGGCGGGCTGCTTGATCCGGAAGCCGAGGGGCAGCCGGACGCGGCGGTTGAAGTCCTCGAAGCCGTCGAGGGCCCGGGCCATGGTGTCGCGGATCCGGTCGTAGTCCTCGATGTACCACTCCCAGGGGGTCGGGCTGTCGGGGAGCGCGGCGCGGGCCATGCCGGCCACGATGGCCGGCTCGGACAGCAGGTGCGGCGAGGCGGGGCGCTTCATGCCGACCGACAGGTGGACCATGCTCATCGAGTCCTCGACCGAGGTGCTCTGGACGCCCTTGCGCTGGTGGTCCTTCTCCGTGCGGCCGAGGCAGGGCAGGATCAGGGCCCGGCGGCCGTGGACGAGGTGGCTGCGGTTCAGCTTGGTGCTCACCTGGACGGTGAGGTCGCAGGCGCGCAACGCCGCGTAGGTGTACGGGGTGTCGGGCGCCGCGAGGGCGAAGTTGCCGCCCATCCCGACGAACACCGTGACGTCGCCGCGGTGCATCGCCCTGATGGTGGCGACGGTGTCCAGACCGTGCTCGCGCGGCGGACGGATGTCGCAGACCTCGGCGAGGCGGTCCAGGAAGGCGTCGGTCGGGCGGTGGTCGATGCCGCAGGTGCGGTTGCCCTGGACGTTGCTGTGCCCGCGCACCGGTGACGGGCCGGCGCCCTCCCGGCCCAGATTGCCGCGCAGCAGCAGCAGGTTGACGATCTCCCGGACGGTGTCGACGCCGTGCTCGTGCTGGGTGAGCCCCAGGCACCAGCTGACGATGGAGCGGTCGGCCTCGCTGTACACGCGCGCCGCCTTCAGGATGTCGGCGCGGCCCAGCCCGGACTGCCGCTCGATCTCCTCCCAGGGCGTGGCCTCGCACAGCGTGCGGTACTCCTCGAACCCGGTGGTGTGACGGTCGATGAACTCCCGGTCCAGCGCCCGGGGATCGGTGACGGACTCCTCCAGGACGGCCTTGGCCATGCCGCGCAGCAGCGCCATGTCACCGCCGATGCGGGGCTGCAGGTTCAGGGTGCTGGTCCGGGTCGTCTTGTGGAGGGCCATGTCCAGGAAGTCGTGCGGGACGATGGTGCGGGTCGCCGCCGCCTCGACCAGTGGATTGACGTGCACGATCTGCGCCCCGCGGTGGTACGCCTCGGCGAGGGCGGTGAGCATCCGGGGGGCGTTGGAGGCGGCGTTGACCCCCAGGATGAACAGGGCGTCGGCGCTCTCCCAGTCCTTGAGGTCGACCGTGCCCTTTCCGGTGCCCAGGGACGCCTGGAGGGCCCGACCGCTGGCCTCGTGGCACATGTTGGAGCAGTCCGGCAGGTTGTTGGTGCCCAACTCGCGGGCCATCAGCTGGTAGAGGAAGGTCGCCTCGTTGCCGAGCCGGCCGGAGGTGTAGTAGGCGGCCCGGTTCGGGTCGTCCAGCTCGCGCAGGGTCCGGCCGACGAGCTCGAACGCGTCCTTCCAGGTGATCGGGACGTAGTGGTCCGACGCGGGGTCGTAGACCATCGGCTCGGTCAGTCGGCCCTGGTTCTCCAGGTCGTAGTCGCTCCACCGCGACAGCTCGGTCACCGAGTGGGCGGCGAAGAACTCACGGCCGACCCGCTTGCGGGTCATCTCCCAGGTGACGTGCTTGATGCCGTTCTCGCAGATGTCCAGGTGCAGGCCCTTGGTGTCGTCCGGCCAGGCACACCCGGGGCAGTCGAACCCGGTGTTCTCGTGGTTCATCTTCAGGATCGCGCGCGGGCCGTCCACCAGCGCGCCCTCGCGGACCAGGAAGCTGCTCACGCTCCTGGCCGCGCCCCAGGCGGCGGCCGGGTGGTGGTAGGGGCGGAACTCGGGTTCGCCCGTGGGCACGGGCCCCACCCGGGGCTCCGGGGACTCCCCGGTCGCCTGCGACTCCGGGGGCTCCTGCTCGTCCTTGTCGGCGCTCAAGACTCTCGACCCTTCCACCGAGCGGGCATGAGGGGACAAAACGATACTTTCGGGCAGGCTATGTCCGGTGCTCCGGACACGCCATCCGGCGCCCCACCCCCGGGGTGCGCCGTCGTGCTGCACCCCGGTCCACCCCCGGATACGCTGGCGCCCGTCCCCGCCGCCCTCCCCCGAGGCCCCCATGAAGCCCTGGTTCCTGCTGTCCGCCGTCCCTCGGCTCGCCCTTTCGGCGGTCCTCGGGGTGGCCGTCGGAACGCTCGTCGGCATCCTGGCCGGGGGGCCGTTGGGAGTCCTCGCCGGCATCGCCGCGGCAGAGACGATCTTCGTGGTGTCGGGGTGGGTCGTCCTGTGGCCCATGGACCCCGGGACCACCCGCCACAACGTCCGGCGCGAGGAGTTCCGGCCCGTCGTCGAGGAGCTCGCCGTCGTCGCGTCCGCGCTGTGCGGGCTGGCCGGCATCGTGGTGCTGCTCCTGGTCGGCCACTCCGACCGGGGCCCGGCCGCGGCCGCGACGGCGCTCTGCGGCGTGTTCACGGCCTGGGCGGCGCTCCACCTGATGTACGCCACCCGCTACGCGTACATCTACTACGGTGCGCCCGGGGGCGGGATCGACTTCAACACCGACGATCCGCCGCGGTACAGCGACTTCCTCTACTTCAGCTACAACCTCGGGATGACCTACCAGGTCTCCGACACGAGCGTCTCCAGCAGCCTGCTCAGGGCAGTCGTCCTCCGACACTGCCTGCTGTCCTACGTCTTCGGCGCCGGCATCCTGGCCACCACCATCAACTTCGTCGCCCAGCTCGTGACGGGCTGAACCGTCCCGGGTCCGCCCCTGGGGCGTCCCCCGGCGGTCAGTCCCCGGCGGTCAGTCCCCGGCGGGGGCCAGCAGGGCGTCCGCGAGGGCGGTGCGGGCGTAGAGGACGGAGCGGCCGCTGCGGTGGGCGGTCACCAGGCCCGCGTTGCGCAGGGCCGTGAGGTGCTGGGAGACGCCGGCCGCGGACAGGCCGGAGTGCCGGGCGAGCCGGGTGGTCGACGAGGGCGTGTCGAGTTCGGTCAGCAGCATCGTGCGGGAGCGCCCCAGGACGGCGGCCACCGCGTCCGGGGAGGTGGTGGCGCGGGGCTCCCAGAGGTTGCCGATCCCACGCGCCGGGTAGGCGAGCTGAGGCGGGTCCGGCGCCACCGAGCGGGTCAGCACGCGCGGCCAGGCGAACGCGGAGGGCACCAGGAGGAGCCCCGAGCCCGCCTGGTCACGGGTCAGCGCGCAGTGGCGGCGGACGAGCCGCAGCGTGCCGTCGTCCCACCGTACGGAGTCGTGCAGTTCGTTGAGGACGTGGGCCGAGCCGTGCTCCGCCACCTGACGGGCCCGGTGGAACACATCGGCTTCGAGGAGCCTCCGGATCCTGTCCCAGTAGGGCGCGAGGGCGAGCTCCCAGTAGGCCTCGATCTCCGCGGCGACCTTCTCCAGCGCCGCCTCGGGGGCCTCCGCCAGGATCCTGAACCGCGGCGAGGGGTCCCGGTCGCGCTCGGCGGCCAGCATCCCGAGCTCGGTCCGCAGCCGCTCGGGCGAGGTCCGCCGGATCGCCTCCAGCTCGGTGGTGAGGGAGGGGAAGGGGGTGGCGGGGGTCGGGTTGAGGAAGTCCGCGAGATAGCCGCCGGCGGGGACGAGCTCGGCCAGCCAGCCGCGGTCCAGCCCGGCGTGCGCCAGCCGGGGCCGGACCTGCTCGGCCCAGCGCCGGTGCAGCGGTGGCTCCTCGTCCTGCGCGAGCAGCCGGAAGCTGGTGACGACCTCCCACATCGGGGAGACCGCGAAGCGCGTCTGTGCCAGGTCCGCCGTGGAGAAGCTCAGTCCCGACTGCATGCGTTGCCGCCCTCCGGCCACCGTTGGATTCGGCCCGAGCTTAATTCATGGCCCCACCGGGCCACCGGCTCCTCCCCCTCGCGCCACGAGGGGTCGCCTCGAAAGGGGCGGCGCGACACAGGGGCGGCGGGGGGCGGGGAGGGAAGGGTCAGCGGGGAACGGCCGCGGAGAGGGCGGGCAGGGAAGGGTCGCGGGGAGGTGGCAAAACCGGAAATCCTGCCGCCCCCTCGCGCCCCCCGCGCGCCACCTCCCGCACCGGCCGGCCGGTCCGCCGTCGCACCCAACCGATCCGCGCCGCACTGCCCTTGGAGCATCCGGTCGCCGCGGCGGCCCGGCGCCGGGCGCCCGTCGTCCGGGCGGGCCCGTGGCGGAAAGTGATCCGTGTGACGCGGGTCACCTTGGGAGCTGTCCGGCCGGCCGGTAGTTTCCGTACTGATCTTCGTTGTTGATCCACATCTGGGGCGGGGCGGATGTGAGTCGGCGTCACTTCCCCTTTCCTCCGAGCGGAAAGGGGCTCTGTGGTGACGCGTCGCGCCGCTGCGTGCACCGGTGACGCGGTGGTTTCCGGAACGTCCGCGCCGTCCCGACCTTCTGACAGATCGATCCCAAGGAACTCGACATGATTCGCAAGGGGATACGCCCGGGACGGACGGCTGGGCTCATCGCCTCCGCCATCACCGCGGGTGCGCTGACCGTCTCCTCCGGCGTTCCGGCCGGCGCGGTGGTGGGCGACCCGACGGCCGAGGGCGCCTACGGGTTCACCGTCCGCCTGGACATCGGATCCGCCACCCGCTCCTGCACCGGCGCCCTGGTGGACCGGCTCTGGGTGGTCACCGCGGCGAGCTGTTTCGCGGACGACCCGGCGCAGCCCACGGCGCTCGCCGCGGGAGCGCCGAAGTGGAAGACCACCGCCACCGTCGGGCGCAGCGACCTGACGACGACGGCGGGCCAGGTGTCGCAGGTCGTCGAGCTGGTGCCGCGCCAGGACCGCGACCTCGTCATGGCACGGCTGGCCACCCCGGTGTACGGGGTGACGCCGCTGGCCGTGGCGACCACCGCTCCGGTGGGTGCGGAGAGCCTGCGCGTCCCCGGCTACGGCCGCAGCGCGGACGAGTGGGCGCCCACGAAGCTGCACTCCGGGGCGTTCACGGTCGATTCCGTGCAGGCCACCTCCCTCGCCACCACGGGCGTGAACGGCGCGGCCCTCTGCAAGGGTGACACCGGTGCTCCCGCCGTACGGGAGAAGAACGGCAAGGCGGAGCTGGTCGCGGTCAGCAGCCTGTCGTGGCAGGGCGGCTGCTTCGGCACGCCGGCCACCGAGACCCGGACCGGCGCCGTCAGCAGCCGCACCGATGATCTCGCGGGCTGGATCCGGCAGTTGTCCGACCGGCGCTCGGCGGCCGTGAACGAGGTCGGCACCGGCCGGCTGCGCTGGGCGGACTTCGACGGCGACGGCAGGCCGGACTACCTGACGGTCGAGGACGACGGTTCGGTGACGGCCTGGCTGAACCACGGCGGCGACCCGGTCAGCAACACCGGCTGGCAGGGCCTCGGCAAGATCGCCACCGGCATCACCACCGACCGCAGCCGCGTCCGGTTCGCCGACTTCGACGGCGACGGCAAGGCCGACTACCTGGTGATCAACCCCGACGGCTCGGTCTCGGCGTGGCTCAACCGCGGCGGCGACCCGGCCGGCGGCGCCGGCTGGCAGAGCATCGGCAAGATCGCCACCGGCATCACCGACCGTCAGGACCAGGTCCGCTTCGCCGACTTCGACGGTGACGGGCGCAGCGACTACCTCCTCGTCGCGGACGACGGCTCGGTCTCGGCGTGGCTCAACCGCGGCGGCGACCCGGCCGGCGGCGCCGGCTGGCAGAGCATCGGCAAGATCGCCACCGGCATCACCACCGACCGCAGCCGCGTCCGGTTCGCCGACTTCGACGGCGACGGCAGGGCCGACTACGTCCTGTTCGACGCCGACGGTTCGGTGTCCGTCTGGCTCAACCGCGGTGGCGACCCGGTCGGCGGCGCCGGCTGGCAGGGCCTCGGCAAGATCGCCCTCGGGATGACCGCCAACCGGGACGGCGTCTTCCTGACCGACTTCGACGCCGACGGCAAGGCCGACTACCTGTGGAACCCGGGTGACGGCACCACCGAGGCGGCCGTGAACAAGGGCGGGGACGGCCACGGCGGCTGGGCCGTGCTCGGCCGGGTGGCCAGCGGCGCCTGAGCGACTCGCACGTGCGGGCCGGTGACCGGGTGGTCACCGGCCCCGCACGTTTCCGGTACCCGTGACGGAGGCCGTTCCCCGCTGCCCGGTCCCCGCCACCTGGTCCCTAATCCCGGCTCCCCGCCCTTGGCCGGACCCGGCGGCAGTCAGCGACCGGCGTAGGCGGGACCGGTGGGACCAGTGGGATCGATGGGTTCCTCGAAGCTCGACTCAGGGTCCGGGCCCGGCTTCGTGGTCGGTCCCGGGGTCGGGTCCGAGCCCGGGTTCGCCCTCCGGGTCGGAGGCAGGGTCAGGGCGACGAACAGACCGAGCAGCATGCCGGCCGCGGCGAGCAGCACCACCAGGAACTCCCCGTCGGCGGTGGCCCGGGCGAGTTCGTCGCCGCCGAGGCCCTCGGTACCGGCGTCCGCGACCACGGTGAGGAGCGCGAGGCCGATCGCGTTGCCCAGATTGAGGGTGGTGGAGGCGGCGCCGTTGGCGACCCCCTGCTCGTGGGCGGCGGTGCCGGCCGCCGCCGCGATCCACATCGCCGTCCAGACCACGCCCTGGCCGACGCCGGAGACCACCAGCCCCGGCAGCAGCGCCGGATAGCCGGCGTCCGCGTCGAACCCGAAGGCGAGCGCGCCCGTGCCGACGGCGCCCGTCACGAAGCCGGCGACCAGAGCGGGCCGCAGCCCGGCGCGGGTGGTGAGGCGCTCGCCGAGCTGGGTGCCGGACGCGATCGCCAGGGAGGGAACGAGGAAGGCCAGGCCGGTCTGCAGCGCGCTGTAGCCGTGGACGCTCTGCAGCAGCACGGTCAGGAAGTAGGGCAGGACCCCGAAGGTCGCCATGTAGAGGAAGGTGATGGCGGCACCCGCGCCCAGGCTGCGGTTGCGGAAGAGCCGCAGCGGCATCAGCGGATCGGCGCTGCGGCTCTCGATGACGGCGAACGCGGCCAGCAGCAGGATCGCCGACGCGAGGGCGGCGAGGATCCACCGGCTGCCCCAGCCCACTTCGGGCCCTTCGACGAGGGCGAAGACCAGCAGGGTGGCGCCGACGGTCACGCTGAACGCGCCGGGGAGGTCGAAGCGCCGCCGCCCCGTGCGCGGCGCGTCACGCGGGATCACGAACAGTACGGCGACGGCCAGCGCACCCGCCAGCGGCACGTTCACGAAGAAGACGGCCGGCCATCCGAAGTTCTGGGTGAGGACGCCGCCGAGCAGGGCGCCCAGGGTCAGCCCGCTGGCCCCCGCGCCGCCCCACACGGCCAGCGCGCGGTTGCGCCCGGGGCCCTCCGGGAACAGCGTGGTGATCAGGGACAGGATCGACGGCAGCAGCAGCGCCCCGCCGATCCCCTGGACCACCCGGGCGGCGACGATGACCGCGGGCGACGCGGCCAGTCCCCCCGCCAGCGAGGACAGCGCATAGACCAGCAGGGCCGTCACGAGCACCCGGCGGCGGCCGAGCAGATCACAGGCCCGGCCGCCGAGCAGCAGGAAACCGCCGGCGAACACCACGTAGGCACTGACCACCAACTGCTGCGTCTGCCCCGGGAATCCGAGCTCGGAGCCGATCTCGGGCAGGGCGACGAAGACGATGTTGAGGTCCAGGGCGAAGACCAACTGGCCGAGCGCCAGCAGCGCCAGGGTCCAGCCCGGGCGGGCCACGGACGAGCCCGGCGCCGTCAGGGTTCGGGACAGGGATGGATCGGACATGCGGATGCGCTCCTCGGAAGGGTCATGACGGATGGTCACCGCCCTTGGCGGCACGGCGAATCGGGGACACGGCGGTGCACGAGACCGGCACCGGCGATCGGCGGCGCCGCGCACGGCGTGCACGGACAAGGCGGTGCGGACACAAGGGCGTTCGGGCGCGGGTCGGCGCAGGGGCGGAGGGCAGCGGCAGGCCACCGGCGTGGCGGCACCTCCACCCCTGACAGTACGTATCTTTACGTACAGTCGAACCGTTCGGCAAGGGCCGGGCCTCCCGGACCGAGGCCCGGTCGATGCGTCAACACCCTTACGCGGCAGGCTGATCTGCGCCCGAGGCAGCGGCGGCCGGGCGGATCGGCAGCCGGCAGACACTGTTCGACAGTCGCGCTACCGTGGGACAATGAGCTACCGCCACCCCGCACGCGACCAGATCCGGATCGAGAGCGTCCTCACCGCCCTGGGCAACCCCGTCCGCCTGGCCGCCGTCCGGGTGCTGGACGCCGGCGGCGCACACAACTGCGGCAGCGTGCTCACCACCATCGGCGTCACCGCGAAGTCGACGATGACGCACCACTGGCGCGTCCTGCGCGACAGCGGGATCATCCACCAGCAGCCGTCCGGCCGGGAGAACCTGCTCCGCCTGCGCCGGGACGACCTCGACGCCCGCTACCCCGGACTGCTGGACACCGTCCTCGCCGCCGCGCTGGACGACGAGCGGCACGCCTGATCGGCTCCCCCCGGCCCGTCCGCTGACGGCACGTCCACCCCGCAGCCCTCCGAGCCCCGCGCCGGGGTGGCCGACCGGCTGTCACCGGGGTGTGCCAGGCTGTGCCCGACCTACCGGAGGGGAGCAGCACCATGCACAGGCCGAGCCGGCCCGAAGACCTCGACCACGCCGACCGGGTATGGGCGAGGGCCGTCGCCTTCGCCCTCCTGGAAGCCGCCCACGGCAACCCCGAGGGCTACTGGCTGGACGAGCACGGGGTCTGGTGCGACGCGACGGGCGGCTCCTACTGGTGGCGCGTCGCGCGGTGCGACGACGGAGTCGTCTTCTGCGGCCAGGACTCCGACGGCAGCGAGACCCACGTCGACGGCCGACAGATCGACTTTCTCGCCGGGGCTCCGCGGTGGCTGCCCTGGGAGACGTTGCGCGAGGACGCCGAGGGCAACCTCTTCGGCTTCGTCTACTGGTGGGAGGCCGGCGCCTGGCACCGCATCCCCTACCCCGAGTCCGTGCAGGACGACGGGCTGGCGGGGGCCGCCGGGTGGCTGGGCTCGGAGGAGGAGTTCGTCGACGAGGCGGCCGCGCTCGCCGCCGTGCAACCCGCCGACCAGGCGGCGTTCACCGATGCCCTCGCCCGGTTCGTCCGGCACGCCGGGGCGGGCACGGTGGACACCGCGGTGGTGGCCGACCTCCTGGCGGCGGCCGGTCCCGAGCACGCGGACCGCCGCCCGCTGCTGGTGGGGCCTGCGTTGGACGTAGCCGAACGGGCGGGGCTCACCCGGCCCGGCGGGCGGGGCTGACCCCGGCGGCACGGGCGTCCCCGGCGGGCCGGCCGTACCGACCGGCGCAAGACGGGGCCGCATCCGGGAACCACCCGAATGCGGCCCCGAACCCACCGGTGGGACTGCGGAAGTACCGAACCGCGGTACTTCGGTACTTCGGTACTTCGGTACTTCCGTACGACAGGACGAACCGTCAGACGGCCAGCGTCTTGAGGGTCTCGAAGGCGCTGTCCCGGGACTTCTCCGCCAGCGGCTTGAGCGCGGCCATCTGAGGCACGATCGCCGCCAGGGTCAGCTCGGCGTGCACGAAGGTCAGGTCGTCCGCCAGGCCGATCGCGCCCAGGACGGCGCGCAGGTACGGCTCCTGGTAGTCCCAGCCCTCGCGGGGGGTGCCGGGCGCGTAGGAACCGCCCCGGGCGGTGACCACCACGACGGACTTGCCGCTGAGCAGACCCGGGTCGCCGCCCGGCGCCACCATGTGGGCCGGGGTGACGAGACGGTCCACCCACGCCTTGAGCGTCGACGGGATCGTGTAGTTGTACATCGGGGCACCGATGATCAGCGTGGTCGCCTCGCGCACCTCGGCGGTGACCGCCTCGCTGAGCGCCCGCTCCTCCGGGGTCTCGCCGTGCTCGCCGCTCGGGTCGAGCAGGGCCTCGCGGACGGCGTGCGTGATGTGCGGGACGGGCTCGGCGCCCAGGTCCCGGTAGACGTAACCGCCGTCGGGGTGGTTCTCGCGCCACTGCGTGGCGAAGTAGGCGGACAGCTCACGGGACACCGAGCCGTCGTGGCGGATGCTCGCGTCGATGTGCAGCAGGGAAGGCATGTATGCGACCTCGGGTTGTATCAGGGGCGGATCAAAGCTTCGCCACCGGCCGGCCACGTCCGCGGTGTGACGCGGTCGCCGGGTGCCGTCGAACCACGGGTGGTCATGGCCACACGCTCGGCCAGGCCCCCCGGACGCGTGCCCGCCGCCCGCTGGGCGCCGGTACGCGATGACGACGGTAGACATTGACGCCGACGTCAAAGCAAGCGGTGCGCAACAACGGCCCACTCGCTACGTCGACGAACCGGCCCTGCCACGCCGCCCGTCCGCCCCGGACCGGACCGACGTCGCCCCCCCGGTGCGCCGGGGCTCAGCCGCCGCCCATCCCGCCCTGCGCGGCCACCATCGTCGTCCCCAGCCCACCGACCGCCCGGGCCAGCCCGGGCGCCCGCTCCGCCAGCCGGGCGGTGAGCGCCGCGATCCGCTCGGCGTGCGCCCGCCGTTCCCCGCGCGACAGCACCAACCGCAGCTGGCCGTGCGCGGCCAGCGCCCCCAACACCGCGTCCGCGAACGCCACCTGCTCCACCGGGCCGTCCCCGCGGACCACCTGCGCCACCCGGAGCTGCTGGTCCAACGCCTCCCGGGGATCGGGCATCGTCACCGGCCGGCGCGGCACGACGGGACCGTAGGGGTCACGGTCCTGGACGGTCAGCACGCCGAGGACGGCCAGCCGCTGCTCGACGGCGTCCAGCGTCTCCTCCCGGCCCCGCTTGATCCACGACTTCCAACCGCGCCGCCGGGCGGCCACCTCGGCCAGCACCGCGTCGAGCACCGGATCCCCGACAGGACCGGCCTCCGGTGCCACCAGCACCTTCCCCGCGCCGTCCTCGACGAGGTCGCCGCGGTGGGCGAGCTCGGCCAGCGCGGCGGCGCGCAGCAGGAATCCGGCCCGGGTGCGGTCCTGGAGGGCCTGGGCCCGGGTGTCGAAGGCCAGCAGGTAGGCGGCCAGATGCAGCGGTCGGCTCATGCCTCCGACGATACGGCGCGCGGCCTCTGCCACCATCCGCCCGCGGAACGGCATCGGCCCCGCCGGCCTCACACCTGCGGCGTACCGGGAGCGGCGCGGGCGGCACCGGACGGAAGCCGACACCGGGAACCGCACGGCCCCGGGACGGTGCCGGTGGCCCGGCGCAGCGTGGCGCCATGACGTCTCCGGACCGCCGTCGGCACCGGGCCGAGGCACCGGGCCGAACCGCCGGGCGGCCACACCGCGGAGCAGGAAACGGCCGCCGGCGGCCGCGCGCCGGGCCGACTCGGACGCCGATCCCGTCCGAGCCCGGCGCGGTGGCTCCCGGGTGTTGCGGTGGCTCCCGGGCGCCGCGGGCACCGACCGCCCATCACCCGGGCGGGTGATGCTCGACGCGGCTCGGCGGCGTGCGGCGGGTGCGCGGCCGGAGGCGTGCTCGGATGTCCGGGAGCCGGCCCCGGGGAGGGCCGGTCGGGGACGGAGGACGATGCGGCAGCGGCTCACGGGCACCGGAGCACGGCGGCGCCGACGCCTCGGCGCGATGTCCGCCCTGGTGTCGGCGGCGGTGCTGGCGACGGCCGCCGTCGCGCCCGCCGCGCTGCCGGGTGACGGCGGGGCGGACGCGGACCGGCGGTGGCCGGAGCCCGGGTTCGACGGGGGCCGCCTGCGGACGCTCGCCGGAGTGCTGCGCCAGGACCGGCCCGGGAGCGGCTGGTACCTCGTCGGCGGCGCCCACCTGGTCCTCAACCTCCAGGTCTCGCACGCCGACCACGAGCAGATCGTGCTGCGCTTCCCGCCCGCCCGCCGGGTGGTGTCCGTCCTCTGCGGGCCCGACGAGACGTACGCGCCGCTCGGTTACACCTGCGGTGCCTCCGTCTCGCTGGACCGGGTCACCGTCCGGCTCGGCCGCAACGGCCGGCGCGCCGACCCGACCACCACGAGCGCCGGCCCCTACGCCAACTTCTGGCTGCTCGGGCTCGTCGAACCCCGCTGACGGCCGGCGCGCAGGGCGCGCAGTCGGACCTGTGTGCCGTCGATCATGTTCGGCGCCCGTACGTTCAGTGGTCGAGGGTGTCGAGGAACTGCGTGAGCGCGTGGTGGAGCGCGTCGGGCCGTTCCAGGTGCACGTCGTGGCCGGTGCCGGGGATGCTCAGGGCCGTCGTGTCGGGTCGGTGCCGGAACATCTCGTCGGTCTCCCCGGCCGGGATGATCCCGTTCTGGCCCAGGACGACCAGGGTGGGGCAGGTGATCTGCGCCCACTCGTCCCAGAAGGACCGGCGGGCGTTCTCCGCGAGCGAGCCGATCATCACGTCGGGCTCGAAGCGGGGCCACCAGCCGCCGTCGCGTTCCTCCAGCCCGTCCGCCCATCCTTCGCCGACCGGGCCGCCGCCGAGGAAGCGGACGGCCGCCTCCCGGGACGGGAAGGGTACGGGCCAGGAGTCGAACCAGCCGGCGATGTCGTCGACGACGCCCTGGTTCGACCCGGCGGGCCCGGCCTCGACGAGGACGAGCCCGCCGGTGAGGTCGGGGTGGGCGGCGGCGGTGAGCATCGCGGTGTGCCCGCCGAGCGACTGGCCTGCCAGGACCGGCCGGTGCAGGTCGAGCTGGTCGATGACGGCGACGACGTCGGCGACGTAGGCGGCGCGGGAGACGTCCCGCGGGCGCCGGTCGGAGCCTCCGTGGCCGCGCTGGTCGACGGCGACGACGCGGTGAGAGGCACGCAGGTTCCGCGCCGTGGGGTCCCATTCGCCGACGTGGCCGGCCAGTCCGTGCAGCAGCAGGACGGGCGGCCCCGACCCCCCTGCCCAGTCGCGGCAGGAGAGCCGCACGCCGTCACGGACCACGATGCGCTCGTGCCAGGTCATGCGGTGCCTTTTCGGGGATCGGTCGGAGGGTGTGCGCCGGAGGCGTCGAAGGCTACGGTTCGGCCCTGGGAGGCAGTGGCCGAAGTCCGGTGAAGACGTACTCCAGGAACGCCGGGGTTTTCCGGGGATCGAGTTCGTCGGTGCCGAACAGCAGCCGGTAGTAGACGACCGAGTAGAGCATCTCGACCATGACGCGGGTGGGTACGTCCGCACGGAGCTGGCCGGCGGCGACGGCGGCGGCGAGGCGGGCCTCGCACAGGCGGGTCCTCGGTTCGATGATGGTCTCGCGAAGCGCCGCGCCGACGGACGGGTCGCTCTGGGCGTCGGCGATGACCCCGCGGAAGACGGTCCCGATGGGGCCCGTCAGCAGGTCGGTGACCTCGCTGATCTGGGTCGTGAGATCGGTGGTGATGTCGCCGGTGTCCGGGAAGTCGATGGCCTCGCCGATGTAGTCGTTGATGGCCTCCAGCGCCAGCGCCGCCTTCGACGGCCACCACCGGTAGATCGTCTGCTTGCTGGCCCCGGCCTGGGTCGCGATGGCCTCGATGGTGACCTTTCCGTATCCCCGTGCGGCGATCAGTTCGATGGTCGCGGCCAGGGTCGCCCGGCGGGACCTCTCGTTGCGGCGTTCTGGGTTGGGTGTGGGAACCATGCAAGCAGTCTAACTCGGAACGAGACGTCTCGTTTGCCAAGATCTCGCCTGCTGGCGTACGTTCTGCCACGGCAAACGAGACGTCTCGTTCCGGTTCGTCGGCGCTTGGGCCGTGCCTGCGGCCCGGCGTGATCCGGCGTCGCTCCAGGTCGGGAACGGCCTGGAGCGGGCGTGCCGACAACCCGGGTGCGCGGCCCACCCTTCGCCGTCGCCCCGGCGCGCCGACCTCACGCCGCCCGTCCCTCTTCCCGCCTGCGCCCCTTCGGCGCAGCGGCCCACCGATATCGGAAGTCACCCATGGGTAAGATCACACGATTTGTCCACCAGTCGCTGGACGGCTACATCGAAGGCCCGTCCGGCGAGTTCGACTGGCCCGTCATGGACCCGGAACTCTCGGCCTACTCCCGGGCCCTCACCGACAGCGCCGACTACTTCCTCTACGGACGCGTGGTGTGGGACATGATGTCCGGGTTCTGGCCCCGCGCCGAGGAGTTCTCCACTCACGAGCACGACCTGGCCTTCGCGCCCGTCTGGCGCGAGGCTCCCAAGATCGTGGTGTCCTCGACGCTGGAGACGGCCGACTGGAACACCCGCGTCATCAGGACCGACGTCGTCGAGGAGCTCACCGCCCTCAAGGAGAGCGGCGCCCACCTGCTGCTGTTCGGCGGGTCGACCCTCGCCGGGTTCCTCACCGACCACGACCTCATCGACGAGTACCAGATCTTCGTCCACCCCGTCGTCCTGGGCGGGGGCAAGCCCGTCTTCCGAACCCCGCAGCAGCGATTCGGCCTCACCCTCACGGAATCACGGACCTTCGACTCCCAGGTCGTCCTCCTGCACCACGAGCGCGCGACCGACTCCGCCTGACGCGAAAAGGGGCCCGCGCCGGGGTCAGCTCACCTCGGGGTGGAACCGGTGCAGGCCCTTGCGGTCGTAGTAGGTGGTCATCCCGAAGCCGAAGACCAGGGCCGCGACCGTGCCGATCGCGATCATCACCCAGGCCCGCGCCAGCCCGGCGTCGGCCTGCGCACCGAAGTAGAGGATCGCCCGCACGCCGTCACTGAGCTGGCGCATCGGCTCGAACACCGCCAGCCCCCGGTAGAACGTCGGCAGCGCCTGGAGCGGGATGGTCGCCCCGGAGGACGGCAGCGACAGCGCGATGAAGACGAACATGCTGATCAGCTGCCCGATCCCGCCGAACGCGGCGATCAGCGCCTGCGCCCCGAGCCCCACCGCCGCGCTGGCGCAGACCGAGAAGATCCAGAGCAGCGGCAGGTGCGAGGCGTCCATCCCGAGGACCACCACGGTCGCCAGCATCACCAGACTGGAGGTCAGCACCGCGAGGGCGACCGACATCACGCAGGTGACGGCCAGCGTCTGGGTCCGGCTGATCCGCACCAGCGGGTGCTGGGTCCGCAGCGGCCCCAGCTCGCTCGCCGCGTAGCCGAGGGCCACGTCGACCCCGTTGCTGATCACGTTCGCGCCGAGGAAGCCGGCGAGCACGAGCAGCAGCGTGTAGTAGAACGCCGTCAGGCCCAACCCGCTGTGCGGGCCGATCGGGTGACCGACGCGGACCTGGACGTCCACCGGGTCGGCGAGTTGCAGGGCCGCCGCATTGGTCTCCGCACCGCCCGCCGCCGACGGCTGCGCCTGGGCCTGGGCCTGGGCCGTGAGGGACTTGCCGAGTTGGGCCGAGGCCTGCTGCGCGGCCGCCTGGGAGATCGAGGAGGCCAGCGAGGACGCCAGACTGCCCCCCCCGGGGTTGGTCAGCACCGCCATCGTCGGCCGCGGCGGCGTCGGCTGCGCGGGCGAGCCCAGCGCCGCCACGGCGGCGGTGAAGCCCGCCGGGACCTCCAACGCACCCGCGAGCTTCCCCGAGGCCAACTGGTCGTCGGCGGCGGCCTGGTCGAGCAGCCGCCAGGAGATCTGGCCGTTCGGGTCCGGCGCGGCGGCGATGCCGGCCGTGATCTGCGCCCCGAGGTTCTGCTGCTGCCCCGCCACGACGGCCCCCTGGTCGGCGTTGACCAGGCCGATCGGCAACCGGTGCAGGTCCGCCCGCGGGTTGATGATGCCGCCCAGGTAGAGCAGTGACAGCA
The DNA here is from genome assembly GCF_042882445.1 of Kitasatospora sp. NPDC058218. Taxonomy (NCBI): domain Bacteria; kingdom Bacillati; phylum Actinomycetota; class Actinomycetes; order Kitasatosporales; family Streptomycetaceae; genus Kitasatospora; species Kitasatospora sp. NPDC058218. The sequence continues at coordinate 39,499 of NZ_JBHVWC010000005.1, forward strand.
GGAACGCCACCGTCCCGACGACGATGGTCGGGACCATCCAGACCTTGGGGTTGCGCAGCACCTGCCAGGCCCGCACCCCGCCCTCGGGCGGCTTCGAAGTCATGGCTCTCCCGTGCGCGTCGTTCGGTCGTCCACCCCCGCCAGAACGTAGCCGCCGCCCTCGCTCCGCCCGGCGCGCCTCGCCCGAACAGCCCGCAGCCCGACCCGGTCGGCAGCGTCCGGGCGGGCCGCACGGACGGACGCAGGCCGCGGGTCCACTGGGGTCGTACATCCCTGACGGGGCCCGGCAAGAGCCCTCGGGGTCAGACGGGCGGCATCAGATCGCTCTCGCTGATGGTGTACGTCAGCAGCGGGTAGCTGAAGTCCGTTTCCTTGTTCTCACGGCGCCGTAGTCGGTAGAACTCGCGCCGCTGCTCGTCGTCGGCAGACATGAGGCGCGCGCCCTGCGGGAGGCATACCTGTCCGTCGCGAAACCGGACGAATGTCTTCGACGTTCGAAGGGTTACACCCAACCATTGATTGTCCGCCGTCCGGACGGGCGTATCCAGTACTATTTTGTGCCTGAGCCGCCGATTCGATTCGACGGAAAACACGACGACGCCGTGGTGAGCGAGAGGGATCTCGAACCTCTCGCCATCGGACCCCTTTGATTCGAAGATCAGCTTCCTCGGCGGGCTCGCTTCGGGGTGTTGGTAGCAGGAGAAGACGGCGATGAACGACTCGTCGGCCAGATCGAGGGCCTGGTCGGAATGACTTCCCATCGTCGTACAGGCGTTCGTGTAGCTCTCAATGAGAGCATTGTTGAAGCCGACCGAAAGCGCCGCACGTTCTTGAATCTCCCGTGCCAGCCGTTCGTGCACCGACCGGAAACGCTGCGTCGGGCTGCCGTATCGAGCGGTGGTACGTACCAGAGGAACACCACCCGCCTCGTCGATCCTGGCCAGCACGGCGCCTCGCCGGCCTTTCCCCACGCCTTCCAGGCGAGCCGAGGCGGACAGCTCCGCGAAGAGGTTCTCCTCGGTCGGCAGAATGTACGAGAAGATCTCGTCCGAGATCCTAGACCCGGGGCGCAACGTAGTCCCCCGTGTTCATGCTGAAGAGGAACTCGTCGCCGTAATCAATGAAGGACGAGGTCCTGTTCTCCTCGGCGTACAGCCTGCGCAGCTCGTCCATGCCGGCCGGTGTGGGCGGCCCCAGCCTCACCGGATCTCCGGCCGTCTTGAGGAACGTGTGGCCGTTCTTGTGAACTGCTTCGGCGTTCGAACAGCGCACCACGTATCCCAGGCGGGTCGGGAGCAACTCGGCGTCCAGCATCGAGGGCCGGATTTCATGCGTGTAAAGGCGGTTGGTGGACAGCGGCATGAAGAACACGGAGCCGGGATAGAGGGTCAGGGTGAACTGCGGGGGGAGCGCGACCCCGTCGGACCCTTCGGTCCGCTCCTTGAGGCGAAAGTGAAGTCTGGTCAGCCCGCTGGCACCCTTCACACCGTAGTCGAAGGCGTCTTCGGCCAGGGGCCGCAGCTTGTCGAGCCGGTCATAGAACGTGCAGAAGGCCATGATGCCGTTGGCAGGCATGTCCTTGGTCTTGTCGGCATGGGCCGAGATCTTGGCCTTGGACTGCCTTCGCTCGGCCGTGGCAAGGGTGTTGTGGTAGACCTGCGCGAGGACGTGATTCAGCGGCGCCTGGTTCCGGAAGACGGCGGCGGCCTCGCGGTTCAGGGCCTCGACGGTGCTCGTGTCGGTCGGGCGAAATCCCTCGGTCGGCCCCGACAGATTCGTGGAGCACCGCAGCAGACGGAAATGCAGTTCGCCACCGTCTCGCGTGACGGGCGTCAGATAGATTCCGCTGCGATGGGCAGCTCCGGGCTTGGTGGACTCCGTCAGGGACTGGAACGCGTGCTCCGCACGGATCCGTCCGAAGTGATCGGCGCCGAGTCCGAAGAAGCGGCGGTAGTACACCCCGACGCCGTGCACGCGGACGGGAACTCGGCCGAGGTCGACGAGGGTCCACGGTTCGTCGACGTCCTCCTGGTAACCGTGCGACAGCTCCCGGACAACGAATACCCGGGCAGCCGCACGCAGGTGGCGGCCGCTGATCCCGGATATGTCGCCACACAGGTAGACGGTCTTCTGCGCGAGGTCGGGCGAACCGGAGGCAAGCTCCTCCGGCGTGATCGTGAACCCGAAGAAGTCCCTGATCAAGTCATTGCCTTGCACCATCGAAGGCGCAACCAGAATGTTGCTCGCATCCTCGATGCAGGCTTCTGCCGGCTCTGGTGTGTACATCGAGCGGTACCTGCCATTCGCAGATCTTGGTGGATTCTCGAAACCGGGGACGGGGCAACGCCCCCGTCAGGACCGCCCGGGACGCCCGGCGACGGCCGCGAGGAGGGCGTCGAGCAGGCCCGGGAAGCGGGCGTCGAGGTCGGTCCGGCGCAGGCTCACGAAGCGATTGCGGCCGGCGACGCGGGTGCTGGTCACCCCGGCCTCGCGCAGGACGCGCATGTGGTGGGAGACGGTCGACTTGTGCAGGTGGTCGAGGCCGAGGTGGCGGGGGTCGCAGGAGTGCTCGCCGCCGTCGGCGTAGCTGGCGAGCAGGCGCAGGCGGACGGGGTCGCCGAGGGCGTGCAGGACCGCGACGAGCTCGATGTCGGCGGTGGCGGGCTGGGGCAGGTGTTCGGCTTCCACGGTCCTGGTCCTGGTCCTTGAGCGACGGGCGACGGGCACTGGCGTCGGCGGGATGGCGGCCCGACGGGCCGGCGGGTGAGCGGGACGGGCATCGGCGGGATGGTTTGACAATCATCCACCAATCCCTAGTGTTTGACACACATCAAACTGTTGCCCATTCGTCCAACGAAGGGAACCCCCTTGCCCGTCCGCCTGCTCCTGCTCGCCCTCGGCACGTTCGCCGTGGGCACCGACTCGATGGTCACGGTCGGCATCCTCGGCCCGGTCGCGGCGGATCTCGGGGTCTCCGTCGCCGCGGCCGGCCAGATGGTCACCGTTTTCGCCCTGGCCTACGCGCTGGCCGCCCCGGTCCTGGCCGCGCTCACCGCCCGCTGGCCGCGCCGCCGCCTGCTTTTGACCGCGCTCACCGTCTTCACCGTGGCCAACGCGCTCAGCGCAGTCGCCCCCGGGTACGAGTTCCTGCTGGCCACCCGGGTCCTGGCGGCCGCCGGCGCCGCGCTGTACACGCCGACCGCCAACGCGGTGGCCACCACGCTGGTCGCGCCCGAGCGGCGCGGGCGGGCGCTGGCCACCGTCCTGGGCGGGATGACGGTCGCCACCGCGCTCGGCGTGCCGCTGGGCACCTGGGTCGGGCGCTCCGACTGGCGGCTGACGATGTGGCTCGTCACGGCGTTGGGTGCGGCCGCGTTCGTCGGACTGGCGCTGCTGCTGCGCGACCTGCCCGCGTCCTCGGCACCCGCCCCCGGGCTCCGGGCGCGCCTGGCCCCGCTCGGCCGACCCGGCGTGCTCGGCGCCGCCGCGACCACGCTGGTGTTCTTCCTCGCCTTCCAGTGCGTGTACATCTACCTGGCCACCGCCGTCACCCCGGCCACCGGCGGGCGGGCGGACCGGCTCAGCCTGATCCTGCTCGTCTCGGGCCTGGCCTCGGTGGCCGGCAGCTGGCTCGGCGGGCGCCTGGTGGACCGCGTCGGCGTGCGCCGCGTCCTGCTCGGGGGCAGCGCGGTCGGCGCTGCCGCCTTCGCCGGCCTGCCCTGGGCGGGCCAGAGCATGCCCGGCGCGCTCGCCTACGTGGTGGTCACGCCACTGGCGGGTTGGGCGGTGTCGGTCGCCCTCCCCCACCGCCTGGCCTCGCTCGACCCGGCGAACGCACCGCTGCTGATCTCGCTCAACAGCAGCGCCCTCTACCTCGGCATGGCCGGCGGCGGCGTGGTCGGCAGCGCCGCGATCGCCCTGCTGGGCGAGCGCTGGTTCCCGTTCGCGGCCACCGCGCTGGCCCTGGTCGCCCTGGTGGCCTCCGCAACCACCACCAGGAGCGGCGCGGACGGCAGCCGGGCCGCGTCGGCGGCCGCCGCCCGTACCTCGGGCACGGCCCGGGCCGCGGGCACGGCGAAGGCGGCGGCCCCGCCGCTCGACCCGGCCGCCTGAGCGCGGGCCGGAGCACAGCGGCCGGGCACCCGCCCTGGCGCGCTGACTAAGCGCTTGCTTAGACTCCTCCTCGGTGCGGAAGGTCAACCGCACCGCAGTCCAGCCACCGGGAGCCGCCATGTTGTCCGCCGAGAACCGCCAGATCCGCCTCGCCCGCCGGCCGGTGGGCGAGGTCGGCCCCGAGGACTGGGAGCACGTCACCGAGCCGGCCGCGGCGCCCGGCGAGGGCCGGTTCGCCGGCCGTACCCGCTTCCTCTCGCTGGACCCGGCGATGCGCGGCTGGCTCGACGACCGCCCCTCCTACCTGCCGCCGGTCGGGCTCGGCGAGGTGATGCGGGCCGGGTCGGTCGTCGAGATCACCGAGTCCAACCACCCCGGCTTCGCCATCGGCGACCTGGTCGTCGGCTTCTTCGGCGTCCAGGAGCACGTGGTCTCCGACGGGAAGGGCGTGCTGCGGATCGACCCCGCCGTCGCCCCGCCGTCCACCTTCCTCGGCGCGCTCGGGAGCCCGGGCATGACGGCGTACTTCGGCCTGCTGGAGGTCGGGGCCCTCAAGGAGGGCGAGACGGTGGTGGTCTCCGGCGCCGCGGGCGCCGTGGGCAGCCTGGTCGGCCAGATCGCCAAGGCGAAGGGGTGCCGGGTGGTCGGCATCGCCGGCGGGGCCGAGAAGTGCGCGCTGCTCACCGGTGAGCTCGGCTTCGACGCCGCGATCGACTACCGGGCCGGGAACGTCAAGAAGGCGCTGCGCGCGCAGGCCCCGGACGGCATCGACGTGTACTTCGACAACGTCGGCGGGGAAATCCTGGACGCCGCCCTCGCCTGCCTGGCGATGCACGCCCGGGTGGTCGTCTGCGGCGCCATCAGCCAGTACAACACCACCGCCGTGCAGGGGCCGGCCAACTACCTGTCGCTGCTGGTGCGCCGCGCCCGGATGGAGGGCTTCGTGGTGTTCGACTACGCGCCGCGCTTCAAGGAGGCGGCCCGGGAGATCGGCGGCTGGATCGCCGACGGGCGGATCAAGGTGCTGGAGCACGTGGTCCGGGGCACGCTGGACGACTTCCCGCGGACCCTGCAGATGCTCTTCCGGGGCGAGAACACCGGCAAGCTGGTGCTCGAACTCGTCTGACCGGGCGGCCCCGGCCCGCACCACCGCGGCCGCGCTCAGACGGTGAGCGGGCCGTCGGACGGCGCGACCGGGGCGGGCAGCTCGGTGCGGCCCCGCAGGTAGCGGTCGACGGCGGCGGCCACCGCCCGGCCCTCGGCGATCGCCCAGACGATCAGCGACTGACCGCGCCCGGCATCGCCCGCGACGAACACGCCGTCCGCCCCGCCGGCGAACTCCCCGTCGCGGGCGAGGTTGCCCCGCGGGTCGACGGCGAGGCCCAGTTGCCCGACCAGGGCGCCGTTGCGACCGGGGCCGGAGAAGCCCAGGGCCAGCAGGGCCAGGTCCACCGGGAGGGTGCGCTCGGTGCCGGGCCGGGGCCGGCGGTCGCTGCGCCGCGTCTCGGCGAACCGGACGGCCGCCAGCCGTCCGTCCGCGCCCGCCTCGAACCCCACCGTGGTCGCCGCGAACACCCTGGGCTCGGCGGCCGCGCCGCCCGCCTCCTCGTGCGAGGTCGTCACCCGGTAGACCTTGGGGTGGACCGGCCAGGGCTGGTCGGCCGCGCGGCGCCCGGGCGGGCGGGGGTTGATGTCGAACTGGACGACGGCCGCCGCCCGCTGGCGCAGCGCCGTGCCCAGGCAGTCGGCGGCGGTGTCGCCGCCCCCGACGATCACCACGTGGCGGCCCTCGGCGGACACCGGCGAGACGGCGTAGTCGCCCTCGTCGACCCGGTTGGCGAGGGTCAGGTAGCTGATGGCCTGGTGCACGCCGGTCAGCCGGCGGCCGGGCACCGGGAGGTCCCGGCAGCGCGTCGCGCCGACAGCGACCACCAGCGCGTCACTGCGCTCGCGCAGTTCGTCGGCCGGCAGGTCGCGGCCGACCGCGATCCCGGTGCGGAAGACGGTGCCCTCGGTCCGCATCTGGTCGATCCGCCGGTCCAGGCGGTGCTTCTCCAGCCGGAACGGCGGTATGCCGTACCGCAGCAGCCCGCCGATCCGGTCGGCGCGCTCGTAGACCGTCGTGGTGTGGCCGGCCCGGGTGAGCTGTTGGGCGGCGGCGAGCCCGGCCGGCCCGGAGCCGACGACCGCCACCCGCAGGCCGGTCAGCCGCTCGGGCGGCTGCGGCGCGTCGTAGCCGCTCTCCCAGGCCCGGTCGGCGATCGCCAGCTCCACGTTCTTGATCGTCACGGCCTCGGCGTCGATCGCCAGGACGCAGGCGCTCTCGCAGGGGGCCGGGCAGAGCCGGCCGGTGAACTCGGGGAAGTTGTTGGTGGCCAGCAGGCGCGCGGCGGCTGCCCGCCAGTCGTCCCGGGCGACCAGCGTGTTCCAGTCCGGGATTAGGTTGCCCAGCGGGCAGGCGTGGTGGCAGAAGGGCAGGCCGCAGTCCATGCAGCGGGCGGCCTGCTCGGCGATCACCGGCAGCAGCGCGCCCTCCCGGTAGACCTCGCGCCGGTCCCCCAGCCGCTCCTGCGGGTCCCGGCGCTCACGGGGGCGCCGGGGCGTGGTGAAGAAGGCCATGCGGTCGGCCATGGGATCAGCCATCGCGGTCTCCGGCGGGGCGTGCCAACGCGGGGCGGTGGCGCCGCCGTACGACGCCCCGACGGGCGCGCCACCGGGCTGCGCACCACCGTGTGGCCACCGTACGCCCGCGAACCGCCCGGCGACAGCGGCCGGGGGCGCACTCCGGCAGGATCGGGCCCACCCCGCCGCCGGCGTGGCCGGAAGTGAACGTTCCGGTCCGATTTGACGGCGTACTGTCGTATGGTCTTAGCGCCGTGGGCGCGCGAACCCTTGATCCCGCCGACGGCGCCGCCCTAGGATCCACATGAAATGTCACATGGCAATGGAGCCGTCGTGGGGGATCACACCGTTCCGAGCCGGGGTACCGCCACAAGCGCCCTGCCCAGGCCGTTCTACTGGCTCGCCGTCGGGGACGCCGTCTCCAGCTACGGCAGCCAGCTCAACATGGTCGCGCTCAGCCTCTTCGCCTACGAGGCCGCGGGCAACGCCCTCGGCACGGCCGGGTACCTGACGCTGCGTCTGCTCGGCGGCTTCGGCGCCGGCATGCTCGCCGGGCGCGTCGTCGGCCGCGTCGACCGCCGCCTGCTGATGGTCGGCTGCGCCTTCACCCAGGCCACCGGCCTGGTGGCGCTCGCGATCGTCCCCGACCACCTGCGGATCCCGGTGCTCTACCCGCTGGCCCTGCTCTTCGGCGCGGCCGGCACGCTCAGCGCCGTCGCACTGCGCAGCAGCGTCCCCGAGATGGTCGGCCCGGACCACCGGGCCCGCGCCAACGGCGTACTGGTGACCGGGCGTTCGACGGCCATGGTGCTCGGGTTCGGCTCCGCCGGCGTGCTGGTGGCCTGGGCCGGCTTCCACGCCGCGCTGCTCACCGACGCGGCCAGCTTCGTCGTGTTCGGCACGGTCGTGCTGCGGCTGCCGCTGCGCACCCGGGCCGACCGCGACGCCGGGTCCGGGCAGACGGACGCGACGCCGGGCGGACGCCTCGCCGGGCTGGTGCTGCTGCGCACCCTGCCGGTGATCGGCGCGATGGTCGCCATCCGGCTGGTCGACGCCTTCGGCTCGGCCGCGCACAACATCGGCCTGCCGGTGTTCGCCACCCGGACGTCGCCGGACAACCCGGCCGCGGTGCTGGGCCTGTTCTGGGCCACCTGGGCGGTCGGCAGCCTGGGTGCCCACCAGCTGGTCTCCCGACTGCTCGTCAAACGCGGCCGGGAGCCCGGCGAACGGGCCTTCGCGGTGGGCACCGCGCTGATGTCGGCCTGCTTCATCCTCGCCTTCACCGGGCTGCCGACCCCGCTCTTCCTCGTCGTCGCGCTCGGCGCCGGGCTCGCGGACGGCTTCACCGAGATCTCCTACACCACGCGGATCCAGGCCGTCGACGACGACCGGCGCGGCCAGGCGTTCGGGCTGGTGGCCAGCGCCGAGAGCCTCGGCATGGGCGTCGGCATGCTGCTCAGCGCCGGGCTGATGGAGCGGTTCAGCCCGCTCACGGTGGTCGGCTTCTCGCACGCCGTGCCGATCGCGCTGGCCGCCGGGTTCCTGCTGATGGTGGGGATCGGCACCCGCCGGCGGCGCGAGCCGGCCGCGCTGCCCGTGCCCGCGGACAGCTAGCCGGCGCCGGCCCGACACCCCTGCGCCCCCGCACCCCCGCACCCCGCGCGCGCCACCCGGTGCCGCGCACCGTCCACGTCCACCGCACGGCGCGCCCAGCCGCCGTGGCCCGGTCCGTTCGTCGTACCGGCCCGTTCGTCGTACCCCGGCCCGCCCGCAGCACCTGCGTTCCCGCCCGCCGCACCTCGCCCCCGCCAGCAGAGCCCAGGAAGGTACGACTCCACATGAGCGTCCACGGCCCCGCCCGCTCCCGACTCGACGTGGTGGAGGGCCGGTTACTGCACCACGCCGGCCTGGCCGACTGCGCCCTCGTCCCCGGCGGCGCACAGGGCGGCGCGGGACTGATCGCCTACCTGGTGCCCGCGGACGACCGGGACCGGGCCGGGCTGCGCCGCTGGGCCGCCGCGCAGCTGCTGGAGGACGCCCCCGGCGCCGAGATCCGCCTGGTGGACGGCATACCGCGCACCGCCGACGGCGCGCCGGACGCCGCCGCCCTGGCCGCCGCCCGCGATCCGCACGAGCACCCCCGGCCCACCCGGCAGCACCTGAGTCGACTCTCCGGCCGGTGGCGCCCGTTCGGTGCGGTCACGGCGCCCGGCCCCGGGACCGAATCGGAGCCGCAGCCGGCTTCCGGCGTGCCGGCCGTCGCCGTCGGGCCGACCCCGGTGGCGCTGCCCGACGGCCCCGCCGACCTGCCCGACGCGCTGCTGCGCGCCGCCCGGCTCCACCCCGAGCGCGGTCTGCACCTGGTGGGCGCCGACGGCCGCACCACCACCCTGCGCTACCCCGAGCTGCTGGACCGGGCGCTGCGCGTGCTCGGCACCCTCACCGCGGCCGGCCTGCGCCCGGGCGATCGCGCGATCCTCCAAGTCCCCGACCTGGAGTGCTACTTCCCCGCCCTCTGGGCCTGCCTGCTGGGCGGCGTGCTGCCCGTCACGGTGGCCCGCCCGCCCGGCTACGACCACCCGAGCCCGGTGCTGGAGAAGCTGGTCAACGCGTGGGAGACGCTGGAGCACCCGCCCGTGCTGGCCGCCGGTGAGGCGGTGGCCGGGCTCGCGGGAATCGGCGCGCTCCACCCGCAGGCGGCCGGGCTGCGGGTCCTCCCGGTCGACCGCTCCGCCGCGCAACCGCCCGCCACGCCGCACGGCGCCAGCGGGGACGTCGCGATCCTGCAGCTTTCCTCCGGCTCCACCGGGCGGTCCAAGGCGATCCAGATCAGCCACCGGGGCATCCTGGAGTACGTCGCGGGGGCGTGCGGGGAGGGCTACGCACCCGGCGACGCGACCGTCAACTGGCTGCCGCTCGACCATGTCGCGGGCCTGCTGATGTTCCACCTGCGGGACGTCGTGGCGGCCTGCGACCAGACCCACATCCCCACCGAACTCGTCCTCGCCGAGCCGCTGTTGTGGCTGGACACGCTGGAGCGCCGGCGCGCCGCGCACTCCTGGTCACCCAACTTCGGCTACCGGCTGGTCGCCGAGGCGCTGCGGGCCGCCCCCGAGCGGCGCTGGGACCTCTCGGCCGTCAAGTCCCTGATCAACGCGGGCGAGCAGTGCACCGAGAGCGTCGCCGACGAGTTCCTGGCCCGACTGGCTCCCTCCGGGCTACGGCCCGAACACCTGCTGCTCGGCTGGGGCATGGCCGAGACCTGCACCGTCATCACCTACAAGCGCTACGGCGAGGCCGGTGCCGTCCAGGTCCTGGCCACCGACTCGCTCACCGGAGACCTCCGGCCGCTGCCCGAAGGCTCCGCCGAGCCCGCCACCCGCTTCCTCTCGATGGGCCGCCCGGCCGCCGGGGCGCGGCTGCGGGTCGCCGACGACCGGGGCACCGTCCTGCCCGAGCTGCGGATCGGGCGCCTTCAGGTCTCCTCCGGCCGGGTCACCCCCGGCTACCTCAACAACCCGCAGGCGGACCGCGAATCCGCCACCGCCGACGGCTGGTTCGACACCGGGGACCTCGCCTACCTGCGCGACGGGGAGGTGATCCTCACCGGCCGCCGCAAGGAGATCATCATCATCAACGGCGTCCACCACTTCTGCCACGACCTGGAGGACGTGGTCTCCGCCGTCGACGGCGTGCTCTCCGGCCACGTCGCCGCCTGCGGTGTGCCCGACGAGCGCAGTGGCAGCGAGCAGTTGGCGGTCTTCTTCGTGCCCGCCCCGGAGGCGGCCGAGCCGCACCGGGTGGCCGGCGCCGTGCGGGCCGCGCTGGCCGAGCGCTTCGGGCTCTCGGCCGCTCTGGTGCTCCCGGTGCCGGCCGCCGACTTCCCCCGCACCACCAGCGGCAAGATCCAGCGCACCGCGATCCGCGCCCGGCTGCTCGACGGGGGCCTCGACGCGCCGATCGCCCGGCTGGACCTCGCCGAGGGCAACGCCCGCACGCTGCCGGACATCGTGCGCCGCCCGGCCTGGGAGCCCAGGCCCACGCCGGCCGCCCCCGCCCCGGCACCGTCGGAGACCGTCCTGCTGCTCGGTCCCGTCGGGCCCGGCACCCTGTCCGACGCGCTCGCCGCGCTGCTGCCGGGCGCCGTCCAGGCGTCGCAGGCGGACTCCCACGCCCGGCTCGGCGACGGCTATGCGCTCGACCAGCGGCGCTCCGAGAGCTGGCCCCGGCTGCTGGACGACCTGGAGGCCGCCGGCCGCCGCCCGCAGCGGGTGCTGCACCTGTGGGCGCAGGCCCCCGAGCCGGACGAGGTGCTGTGCGGCGAGGCCCTGATCGGCCTGGCCCGCGCGCTCGCCCACCGCTACGGCGGTGCCGGCCCGGGCAGCCGTGGGACGAGCGCCACCGACGGATCGGGCGGCGTCGGCGGATCGGGCGGCGTGGAACTCACCACCGTCAGCGCCGGCCTGCACGCCCTCGCCGACGGTGACGTACCGCGCCCGGTGGCCGCGCTGACCGCGGCCCTGACCGCCGGGGTCCGGGCCGAGCAGCTGCTCGGCGGTGCCCGCCACCTCGACCTGCCCGCCGGGGCGCCGCCGGACCCGCGGGCCGTGCTGGCCTTCCTCGCCGACCCGCGGCGCGAACCCGAGGCCGCCTGGCGCGACGGGCGCGCGTACGTGCCCCGGCTCGGCCCGTTGACCGAGCCGGACGACACCGCGCCGGCCTGCACGCTGCTCTCCCCCGGGGCCCGCTGGCTGGTGACCGGCGGGCTGGGCGGCCTCGCCGGTGAGCTGCTCCCGGAGCTGCTCCGCCGGCACGGCCCGCACCTGCTGCTCGTCGGGCGCACCGACCCGTACGCGGACGGACCGGAGGCGGCCCGGCGACGTACCGCGCTGGAACGGCTGGTCCGGGCCGGCGGCCGGGTCGAGTACCGGACGGCGGACGTGACGGACCGCCGGGCCCTGGCCACCGCCGTCGCCGAGGCCGAACAGGCCTGGGGCGCACCGCTGGAAGGGGTCCTGCACCTGGCCGGCGACTACCGGATCGGCCTGCTGGAGGAGCTGGGGCCCGAGCAGTGGCAGCAGGCCGTCCGGGCCAAGACCGAGGGCACCGACGCACTGGCCGAGCTGGTGGCGGCCCGCCCCGGCGCCCAGTTCGTCGGCTACTCCTCGATGATCGGCTTCCAGGAGGTGGTCGGCTCGGCCGGGTACGCGGCCGCCAACCGCTACCTGGAGGTGGCCGTCGAGCGGCTGCGCCGGGAGCACCGGGTGCCCGCCTGGACGGTCTCCTGGGGCCTGTGGCGCGGGGTCGGGATGAACCGGGAGACCTCCCACGACGAGGCCGCCGCCGAGCGCGGGATCGCCGTGTTCGACGCCGCGCAGGGCCGGCAGCTGGCCACCGCGCTGCTGGCGGCCCCGCCCGGTCACTACTACGCCGGGCCCGACACCGGCCGCCCCGCCGCCCGCCGCCGGCTGCTGGCGGACGAGCCGCGGCTGGTGGCCGAGTCGGACGGTCCGCCCGCCGCCGAGACCGTCCGCCGACCCGTCGCGCCGGCGCCCGCGCCGACCGAGCTGCGCCGCGCGGTCCTGGACACCTTCGAAGCCGTCCTCGGCGAGCCGGTCGACCCCGGCCGGGCGTTCCACGAACTCGGCCTCGGATCGGTCCAGTTGATGCGGGTCCACGCGGCGCTGGCGGCCGGTCCCGCACCGGGGCTCGGGCAGACCGCGCTGTTCCGCCACCCCACCGTGGACGCGCTGGCGGCCCACCTGGCCGGCGGTCCCCAGGAGCAGGTACCCGCCGCACCCGACGCGCCGCAGGTGGTGCCCGCCGACCGCCGGGTGGCGGTGATCGGTCTGGCGCTGCGCCTGCCCGGCGCGGACACCCCCGACCAGTACTGGCGCAACATCGTGGACGGCGTGGTCAGCACCACCCGGTACACCCCCGAACAGCTCGCCGCCGCCGGCATCCGGCCCGAGGAGTACACCCACCCCGACTTCGTCCCGGTCACCGCGCCGATCGCCGACATCGGCCACTTCGACGCCGAGGCCTTCGGGATCAGCGCCGCCGAGGCCGCCCTGATGGACCCCCAGCAGCGCTTGCTGCTGGAGACCTGCGCCCGGGCCCTGGACGACGGCGGCTACGGCGACACCGCACCCGACTCCCGGGTCGGCGTCTTCGCCGGCACCGGCATGACGCTGTACTCGCTGCGCACCTACCTCCAGCACGCCGTCGGCACGGCCGCCGACCCGGCACGGCCGGTCGAGGCGCTGCAGGTCGCGATCGGCAACCAGGCCGACTTCGCCGCCACCCGGGTCGCCTACCGGCTCGGCCTCACCGGGCCCGCCGTCGGCGTGCAGACCGCCTGCTCCACCTCGCTGGTCGCCGTCCACCTGGCCGTCCAGTCGCTGCTGACCGGCGACAGCGACCTCGCCCTCGCGGGAGCCGCCGCCCTGCACATCCCGCAGGCCGTCGGCTACCGCTACCAGGAGGGCTCGATCCTGGCGCCCGACGGCGTCTGCCGGGCCTTCGACGAGCGCGCCGGCGGCACCGTCGGCGGCAACGGCGTCGCCGCCGTCCTGCTCAAGCGCCTCGACCGGGCGCTGGCCGACGGCGACACGGTGCACGCGGTCATCCTCGGCTCCGCCGTCAACAACGACGGCGCGGGCAAGGTCGGCTACACCGCGCCCAGCGTGGACGGCCAGGCCGCCGTGATCGGCCGGGCCCTCGACGTGGCGGGCGTACCGGCCGACAGCATCGGCTACATCGAGGCGCACGGCACCGGCACCCCGCTCGGCGACCCGATCGAGGTGCAGGCCCTCACCCGCGCCTTCCGCGCCCGCACCGAGGCGGTGGGCTTCTGCGCCCTCGGCTCGGTCAAACCGAACATCGGCCACCTGGACACCTGCGCCGGGATGGCGGGCCTGATCAAGGCCGTCCTCGCGCTGCGCCACCGGGCGATCCCGCCGGTGGCGCACCTGACCCGGCCCAACCCGGCCCTGGGCCTGGCCGGCAGCCCCTTCGTGCTGCCCACCGGGGCCACCGACTGGCCCGCCGGGGACGCCCCGCGCCGGGCCGGCGTCAGCGCGCTGGGCGTCGGCGGCACCAACGCCCACCTGGTCCTGGAGGAGGCACCGGCGCCCCTGGCGGGAGCACCGGCGACCACCGACGCCACCGAGCCGCCGGTCGCCCTGCTGCCACTGTCCGCCCGCAGCCCGCAGGCACTGACCGAACTCGCGGCCACCGTGCTCGACCGGCTGCGCGGCGAGGCCGCGCCGCGACCGGCCGACCTGCTGCTCACCCTCGGCGCCGGCCGCCGCCCGCTGCGCCACCGGCTCACCGCCACCGGCGCCGGGCCCGCCGAACTCGCCGAGACGCTCGCCGCGTTCGTCGCCGGCCGCACCACCGGCCCGGCGCACTCGGCCCGGGACGCCGGGCGCGGCACACCGGCGCCCGTCCTGCTGTACACCGGGCAGGGTGCGCAGTACCGGGGCATGGCCGCCGGGCTGTACCAGGCGTACCCGGTGTTCCGGGAGGTGCTGGACACCTGCGACCGGCTGCACCGCGAGGCCTGGGGCGAGGCGCTGCTGCCCCTGCTGCTGGAGCCGGCCCCCGACGGCAAGGCGGGGGCCTGGAGCACCGAGACCGCGCAGCCGGCGCTGTTCGCCGTGCAGGCCGCGTACACCGCGCTCTGGGAGGAGTTCGGGCTGCGGCCGGCGGCGGTGGCGGGGCACAGCGCGGGCGAGTACGCGGCGGCGTACGCGGCCGGGGCGTTCTCGCTGGCCGACGGGCTCTTCCTGGCGGGGGTGCGCGGGCGGCTGATGCACCGGTCGACCGAGCCCGGCGCGATGACGGTGGCCCGCGCGTCCGCCGAACAGCTCGGCGCGCTCGCCGAGTGGCTGCCCGGGGTGGACCTGGCCGTGGTGAACGGCGCCGGGCAGTGCGTACTGGCCGGGCGGCCGGGGGACGTGGCCGCGGCGGAGGCGGTGCTGGCCCTGGAGGGGGTGGAGACCGAACGGCTGGCCGCCGACCGGGCGTTCCACTCCCGGCTGATGGAGCCGGTGCTGGAGCCCTTCCGGAGCCGGCTGGAACAGATCGCCCTGCGCCCGCTGCGGGTACCGCTGGTGAGCAACCTGGACGGTGTGGTGCTGGCGCCCGGCACGGTGCCCGACCCCGGGCACTTCGTCCGTCAGACCCGGGAGACCGCGCGCTTCGACCGGGTGCTCGCGACGCTGGACGGGCTCGGCCACGGGCTGTTCCTGGAGGTCGGTCCGCACCACACGCTGAGCGGGCTGGGCCGGCGCGAGCTCGCGCAGGCGGTGTTCGTGCCGAGCGGCCGGCGCGGACGCGGGCCGGAGCGCCAACTGCTGACCGCGCTCGGCACCCTGTGGACCCACGGGGTGCCGGTGGACTGGGCCGCGGCCGCCGCCGCCCGCCAGTGGCCCGACGGGCCCGCTCGGCGCGTACCACTGCCGGGCCGACCGTTCCACCGCACCCACCACTGGTTCACACCGCCCGCGAACGACGCCGGACCCGTACCGCCACCGGCAGCCGACGCCGGGCCCGTACCGCCGACCGTGGCCGGAGCCCGTCCGGGCCCCGACGCCCTGCCCGCTCACGTAGCCGTACCCGTACCTGACCGCACCGTTCTGGAGGAGCCCGTCATGACCGACACCCCCGCGCCGGACCCGGTGGAACAGGCGGCCGGCCTGGTCCTGAGCCGGGTCGTGGCGCAGACCGCGCGCCAGCTCGGCGTCACCGAGGATGCGGTGGGTGCCGAGGATCCGTTCTTCGACCTCGGGGCCGACTCGCTGTCGATGATCAACATGATCCGGGACCTGGAGCGGGCCTTCGGGGTGCGGGTCCCGATGCGTGAACTGTTCGAGGACGCGGACACCCCGGCGCGGCTCGCCGGGCTGATCGCGGGGCGGATGAGCGCCGACGCGCTGGCGGGCCTGGTGCCCGCGCCGACGGCGGTGCCGGTGCCCGCCGCGGTTCCGGCACCGGTGCCGCTGCCGGTCGCACCGCCGGTCGCGGCGGTGGTGCCGGAGGCGTCCGAGCCGGTCGCCGTGCCCGCTCCGGCGCCCGTGCAGCCGGCCCCCGCCGGCCCGGTGGCCGTGCCCGCCGGCGCTCCGGTGGCCGTGTCACCGCCCGCCGCCACTGCCCCGGTCGCGGTGGCGCCGCCTGCCGCTCTGGCGCCCGGCGCCGGATCGGCGCCCGGCGGGGCCGGCGCGGTGATCGAGCGCCAGCTCGCCCTGATGGGCCAGTTCTCCCAGTTGATGACCGACCAGCTCGGCCTGCTCGCCGGCGCCCCCGCGGCACCGGCCCTCCCTGCCGCACCGGCTCTCCCCGTCACGGCCCTCCCCGCCGCTGCCGTGGCGGACCAGCCCGTCGCCGCGCAACCCGCCCCGGCCCACGACAACGCCGCCGCCCAGCCCGCCCCCGCCGCCCCGCAGGTGCACGGCCCGCGCGTCACGGTGTCCCGGGACTCCGGGATGTCCGGCGGCGGCCTGACCGGCGAACAGCGCCGCCACCTGGACGAGTTGGTCGAGCGGTTCACCGCCCGTACCGCCGCCTCCAAGGCGCTCACCCAGCGCCACCGCCGAGTGCTCGCCGACAGCCGGGCCGTGGTCGGCTTCCGGTCGGCCACCAAGGAGATGCTCTACCCGCTCGCCGCCCGCCGGGCACAGGGCTCGCGTCTGGAGGACGTCGACGGCAACTCCTACGTCGACATCACGATGGGCTTCGGGGTGCTGCTCTTCGGCCACGAGCCCGCCTTCGTCCAGGAGGCCGTCCGCGAGCACCTGGCCGGCGGGCTGCGGCTGGGCCCGCGCGGCGACGAGACCGGCGAGGCCGCCGAGCTGCTGGCGGAGCTGACCGGCACCGAGCGCGTCGCGTTCGCCAACTCCGGGACGGAGGCCAACGCCGGGGCGATCCGGCTGGCCCGGGCGTACACCGGGCGGGACAAGATCGTCATGTTCGAGGGCTCGTACCACGGGCACTTCGACCACACGCTGGGCCGCTCGGTCGGCCACGGGGCCGAGCGCGAGACGGTGCCCGTGTCGATCGGCATCCCCGGCAGCGCGGTCGCCGACCTGGTCGTCCTCCCCTACGGGGACCCGGAGAGCCTGCGGGTCATCGACGAGTTGGGCGACCGGATCGCCGCCGTGCTCGTCGAGCCGGTGCAGAGCCGCCACCCCTCCCGGCAGCCGGCCGAGTTCGTGCGCGAGCTGCGCGACCTGACCACGCGCCGCGGCATCGTCCTGATCTTCGACGAGATGCTCACCGGCTTCCGTCCGAACCTGCGCGGTGCCCGCGGCTTCTGGGGTGTGGAGCCCGACCTGTCGACGTACGGCAAGGTGCTCGGCGGCGGCTTCCCGATCGGCGCCATCGCGGGGCGCGCCGCCGTGATGGACGGCATCGACGGCGGATTCTGGCAGTACGGGGACGCCAGCTACCCGCCGAACGACACCACCTTCTTCGGCGGCACCTACATCCAGCACCCGCTGTCGATGGCCGCCTGCCGCGCCGTGCTGCGGCACTTCAAGGAGCAGGGGCCGGGCCTGCAGGAGCGGCTGAACGCCCGTACCGGGGAGCTGGCCGCCACCCTCAACGGCTTCTTCGACGAGGAGGAGTTCCCGCTGCGGCTGGCGCACTTCGGCTCGCTCTTCCGCTTCGAGCCGCGTGCCGACATGGAGCTGCTCTTCCACCACCTGTTGGTCAAGGGCGTCTACGTCTGGGAGTGGCGCAACTTCTTCCTCTCCACCGCGCACTCCGACGGCGACATCGAGTTCGTGGCCGACGCCGTCCGGGAGTCCCTGCGGGACATGCGGCGCGGCGGCTTCTTCCCGTCCACGCGCACGGTCGCCGTCCCGGCGATGCCCGCGCCGCGCCGCGAACTGCCGGCGCCGGCGGCCCGGCCGGAGCAGCACGCACCGGCGCCTGCACCGGCACCGACGCCGACGTCCGTACCCGCACCCGCACCCGCACCCGCACCCGCACCCGCCGGTGATCCGGACCGCAAGGTCGACTTCAGCCTCTACTTCTTCGGCGACTACCCGCTCGACACCCGGCCCGAGGACCGCTACCGGATCGTCCTGGAGAGCGCCCGGTTCGCCGACCGCAACGGCTTCCACGCCGTCTGGCTGCCCGAGCGGCACTTCCACTCCTTCGGCGGCATCTTCCCCAACCCCTCCGTCCTGGCCGCCGCCATCGCCCGGGAGACCGAACGCGTCCGCCTGAACGCGGGCTGCGCCGTGCTGCCGCTGCACCACCCCGTCCGGGTCGCCGAGGAGTGGTCGGTGGTCGACAACCTGTCCGGCGGGCGGGTCGGCCTCGGCTGCGCCAGCGGCTGGCACCCCAACGACTTCCTCTTCTTCCCCGACCGCTACGGCACCCACAAGCAGCTGATGCACCAGCAGGTCGACACGATCCGGGCGCTGTGGCGCGGCGAGCCCTACCGGGGCCGCAGCGGCAACGGCGAGGAGATCGAGGTGCACCTGCACCCGCGGCCGCTCCAGGAGCTGCCGCCGATGTACACGGCGATCGTCGGCAACCCGGACAGCTTCCGCGAGGCCGCCCGCCACGACCTCGGCGTGATCACCAACCTGATGACCCAGAGCGTCGAGGAGCTGGCCGCCAACGTCGCCCTCTACCGGCGCACCCGGGCCGAGCACGGCCTGGACCCCGAGGCCGGACGGGTCGTGGTGCTGGTGCACAGCTACCTCGGCGCCGACCTCACCACCGCCCGCGAGCAGGCCTACCGCCCGTTCTGCGGTTACCTGCGCTCCTCGCTCTCCCTCTTCGGGCAGGTCGCCAACAGCCTCGGCCTCACCCTGGACTACGAGAACACCCCGGAGGAGGACCTGGAGTTCGTCCTGGAGCGCGCCTACGAGCGGTACTGCGCCTCGCGCGCGCTGATCGGCACCCCCGAGAGCGTGCAGACCGTACTGGACTCGCTGCGCGCCGCCGGCGCCGACGAGATCGCCGCCTTCGTCGACTTCGGCCTCTCGCCCGACCTGGTCGCCGCCGGCCTGCCGCACCTGGACGAGCTGCGCCGCACCGCCCAGCAGCCGCGCGAGCGGCGCGCCCCGCTGTCGTACGCCCAGCAGCGGATGTGGTTCCTGCACCGGATGCTGCCCGACAGCTCCCGCTACAACGAGGTCAAGGCCATCGCGCTGGACGGGCCGCTCGACCACCGCGCGCTGGCGGGCGCCCTGGACGCCCTGGCCGAACGGCACCCGGCGCTGCGCACCGTCTTCCGCGAGCAGGACGGCGAGCCGTACCAGGTGGTGCTGCCGGCCGCCGGCACGCCGCTGGTGGTCGAGGACGCCCCGGCCGACCGGGACGGCGAGGAGGCCGTCCGCGCGCTGGTCGCCGAGGAGGGTGCCCACCGCTTCGACCTGGCCGCCGGACCGCTGCTGCGCACCCGGCTGCTGCGCCTGAGCGCGGAGCGCCACGTGCTGGTCCTCGCCATGCACCACATCGTCATCGACACCCTCTCCGCCGTGGTGATCACCCGTGAGCTCGGCGAGCTCTACCGGGCCGCGCAGGCGGGCCGCCGCCCCGAGCTGCCCCAGTTGCCCACCAGCTACGCCGAGTTCGCGGCCCGGGAGCGGGCGCTGGTGGCCGAGGGCGCGCACACCGCGAGCCTGGAGCACTGGCGGACGGTCCTGGGCGGCGAGCTGCCGGTGCTGGCCCTGCCCACCGACCGGCCGCGCCCGGCCCTGCCGGACGGCCGGGGCCGCGCCTTCGTCCGCCTGCTGGACGGCGAACTCTCCGCCCGGGTGCGGGAGCTGGCCCGCTCCCGGCGCTCCACCCTGTTCATGGTGCTGCTCACCGCGTTCGCCGGCGTGCTGCACCGCTTCAGCGGCCAGGACGAGATCGTGCTCGGCACGCCCGTCGCCAACCGCGACGAGGGCACCGAGGACCTGGTCGGGTTCTTCGTCAACACCCTCGCCCTGCGCCTCGACCTGTCCGGGGAGCCGGACTTCGAACGGCTGCTGGCCCACGTCCGGAGCACCGCACTGGACGCCTACGACCACCAGCGGCTCCCGTTCGAGGTGCTGGTGCAGGAGCTGAACCCGACCCGCGACACCAGCCGCAACCCGCTCTTCCAGGTGATGGTGGAGTTCGAGAACCACGCGCTGTTCGAACTCGACCTGCCGGGCATCGACGCCCGCCCGCTGGACGACGTCGTCGACAAGGCCGGCTTCGACCTCACCCTCTTCCTGACCAACCTGCCCGAGGGCATCCGCTGCCATGTCGAGTACGCCACCGCGCTGTTCGACCGGGAGACCGTCGAGCGACTGCTGACCGCATTCGAGCAACTGCTCGCCGCCGCCGTCACCGACCCCGCCCGGCCGGTGGCCGAGCTGCTGCCCGGCGGCAGCGAGACGGCCACCCCCGCCCTGTCCGGCACCGCACCGCTGCGCGAGCGGCTGGCCCGCACGGCGGCCGAGCACCCCGACCGCACCGCCGTCCTCACCCCGGCCGGCACCTCCGTCAGCTACCGCGAGATCACCGACCGGGCCGAACGGTTGGCGGCGCGCCTGGCCGCCGCCGGGGTCACCGCCGGCACCCCCGTCGCCACCCTGCTGCCCCGCTCCGCCGACCAGGTGGCCGCGCTGCTCGCCGTGATCCGGCTGGGCGCGGTCCACGTGCCGATCGACCCGGTGCACGGCGCCGAACGCTGCCGGCTGATCGCCGCCGACAGCGGCGCGCCCCTCCTGCTCACCCGCACCGGCACCGACCGCCTCGGCATCACCCTGCCCGCCGTCCTGACCGACGACGACAGCCCGGTGCCGCCCGCGCCGGCCCCCGTCGACCCCGACCCGGAGTCGCCCGCGTACTGCCTCTACACCTCCGGCACCACGGGCCGGCCCAAGGGCGTCCTGATGCCCTACCGCGGCCTGCAGTCGCTGGTCGACTGGAACACCGACCAGCACGGCCCGCTGCGCACCCTGCAGTACGCCTCCTGCGGGTTCGACGTCTCCGTCCAGGAGGTCCTCACCGCCCTCGCCGGCGGCGGCACGATCGTCCTCGTCGACGAGGAGACCCGCTACGACGCCCGCGCGCTCGCCGCGTACCTCCGGCGCACCCGCACCGAGCGCATCCACCTCCCCCAGACCACGCTGACCAGCCTGCTCGGCGCGCTCGCCGAGGCCCCGGTGCCCGACCTGCGCGAGATCGTCTCCGGCGGCGAGCAGCTGCTGCTCACCCCGGCGCTGCGCGCGTTCCTGCGCACCAACCCGCAGTGCCGGCTGTTCAACCACTACGGGCCCACCGAGACCCATGCGATGACCAGCATCGAGCTGTCCGCCGACGGCCCCGACCACGCCCCGATCGGCCACCCGGTGCCCGGCAGCCGCGTCCAGCTGCTCGACCCGCACGGCCGTCCGGTGCCGGACGGCGCCGCCGGCGAGATCCACATCCTCGGGGACTCGGTCGGCCTCGGCTACCTGAACCGCCCCGAGGAGACCGCCGCCGCCTTCGTCGCCACCCCGGAGGGCCTGCGCTACCGCACCGGCGACCTGGGCCGGCTGCGGCCCGACGGCGCCCTGGACTTCCTCGGCCGGATCGACGAGCAGGTGAAGATCCGCGGCTACCGGATCGAACCCGGCGAGGTGGAGAACGTGCTGCGCACCGTCCCCGGGGTACGGGCCGCCGCCGTCGCCGCGCAGCACGGCCCGCAGGGCACCGCACTCGCCGCGTACGTCGTGCTCGCCGGGGACCCGGACGGCGGACCGGCCTCCGACGCCGGCCTCGCCCCGGTGCGCGACGAACTCGCCGACCGGCTGCCCGAGCACATGGTGCCCCGGCTCTGGGCCCGCGTGGAGCACGTGCCGCTGACCCGCAACGGCAAGCTGGACCGCGCCGCGCTGCCGCCGGCCGAACCGATCGGGGCCGCCTCCGACACCGCCCCCGCCACCGCACTGGAGCAGCACCTCCAGCAGCTCTGGGCGAAGGAACTGGACGTCCCCGCCCCGGGCGTGGAGACCTCCTTCTTCGATCTGGGCGGGCACTCGCTGGCCGCCACCCGGCTGCTCAACCTGGTCCGCGAGGAGACCGGACTGGAGATCGGCATCCTCGACTTCTTCCGCCGCCCCACCATCCGCGGCATGGCCGACCGGGCCCGCACCGCCGAGCCGGCCGAGACCTTCGAGCGAGGGACGCTGTGACCGCCGTGCCCGCCGTGCCTCCCGTTCCCGCCGAATCCGCCGTGCCCGCCGCGACCGAGGACTGGCAACGCCTCGTCGGGCTGCTGGACGAGCGGGAGATCGTCCTCTCCACCGAGGGCGACCGGCTGGAGTACCTCGCCCCGCCCGGGGCGATGGACGCCCACCTGGTCGCCCTGATCAAGGGGGAACGGCAACGGCTGCTGGCCACCCTGACGGGTGACGGCGCCGCCGAGGCCGCCGCACCGGCCGGCATCGCCCAGGCCCGGATGCACCGCGGCCACGGCCGGGCGGCCGACCCGAGCCTCTGGAACATCACCCAGCGGATCACCCTGCGCGGCCCGCTCGACCCCGAGCGCCTGCAACGGGCCCTGACCGCCCTGACGGCCCGGCACCGCAGCCTGCGCACCCGCTACACGCCCACCGACCTCGGCCTGCTCCAGCAGGTGCTGCCCGCCCCCGACGCCCTGCCGCTGCCGGTCACCGAGGTGAGCGACGGCGGGGCGGCGGTCGACGCCGCCACCCGCGAGGAGGCCGCCACCCCGTTCGACCTCGGCGCGCCGCCCCTGCTGCGGGCCCGGCTGCTGCGACCGGCCCCCGAGCACCACGTCCTGCTGCTGACGATCCATCACATCGCACTGGACGGCTGGTCGCTGGCGACCCTGCTGGCGGACTTCGGCGCACTGTACGAGGACCACCTGGCCGTGCTGCCCGAGCCGGGGTCGATGATCGAACACGCCTGCTGGGAGCGGACGGTGGTGACCCGCGAGGCGAGGCGCCGGGCCACCGCCCGCTTCGCCGAACGCCTCGCCGGGCTGCCGCTCACGGTGCCGCTGCCCACCGACCGGCCCCGCCCGGAGCGGCGCTCCGGGCACGGCGGCGTGCTGCACTTCGCACTGACACCCGAGCTCACCTCGGCGCTGAACCGGTGCGCGGCCCGCCGCTCGACCACCCCGGCGGCCGTGGTGCTGGCCGCCCTGGGCGATCTGCTGGGCGAACTCACCGGCGACGAGGAGACCTTGGTGATGCTCTCGACCGCCAACCGGCGGCGGCGGGAGCACGAGGGGCTGGTCGGGCTGCTGACCACCAACCTGCCGGTCCGGCTGCCCAACCGGGCCCCGGGCGGCTTCGCCGCTCTGATCGACCGGGCGGGCGAGGCCCTGGCCACCACGCTCGACCAGGCGGACGTCCCGTTCGGCCTGGTCACGGAGGACCTGCGGGCACGGGGACTGGAACTTCCGCCGTCCTTCCCGCAGGTGCTGCTGGCCGTGCAGACCACCCCGGCGCCGGTCCTGGAGCTGACCGGCCTGGACGTTCTGGTCGAGGACGTCCCGGGCAGCAGCGCCCGGTCGGACCTGCTGCTGATGCTCACCCCCGAGGGCGGCGGGCTGGCCGGCCTGGCCGAGTACGACGCCGACCTCTTCGACGAGGCGACCGTACGGGGCTGGCTGGACCGCCTGGTGCGGCGGCTGGCCGAGCAGGTGCCGCCGCTGGCGTGACGCCCGCGAGGGTCCGGCCCCGGTGCGGGGCCGGACCCTCACCGGGGTCGCGCCCGGGGCCCGGTCAGGCGCGCAGGAACGCCTCCAGGGCGGTCGCCAGCGCCACCGGGACTTCGTGCATCGGGTAGTGCCCGGAGTTGGTCAGGACCTCCAGGTCCGCGTTCGGGTAGTGGGCCAGCCAGGTGCCGCGCATCACCTCGGCCGACAGCGCGAGGTCGTGCTCGCCGGCGAAGACCTTGACCGGGAGCGTGCTGCCGGCGACCTTGGCCGCGAAGTCCTGGGTGGTCCAGTCGTCGAGATAGCCGGCGAAGGCCTCCGGGCGGGAGTCGGCCACCGAGCGGGCCGTCATCGCGTCCAGCCAACGGCCGCAGGCGCGGTGCCCGGTCACCCGATCGAGGATCGCCCGCCGGTTGGCGGGGCGCTCCGCGGCCCCGTGGAACAGGTCGTACGCATCGCCCTCCAGCGGGTAGGCGCTCGCGGGCGCCGGCGTCACCCCCACCAGCTTGCGCACCCGGCCCGGCGCCTGCGCCAGGACGCGCTGCGCCGCCTTGCCGCCCATCGAGTGCCCGACCACCGAGAAGGAGTCCCAACCCAGCTGGTCCGTCAGGGCGAGCGCGTCCGACGCGATCTCGGCGAGGGTGAACTCGCCTGCCACGTCGCGCCGTTCACCATAGCCCCGATAGTCGAAGAAGGCGTATCCGAAGGTCTCCGGGTCGAGGTGGTCGAGGAACGGGCCCCAGCCCGCACTGGTGCCGAACCAGTCGTGCAGGACGAGTACCTTGTGCTCGCCGCTGCCGATGGTGCGGTGACTGATAGTCATGACGTGCTCCCGTTCCGTGGCCTGCCGGTTCTCCTCCCCCGGACCGCCGGGCGCCAATCCCGCCGGTGACCCCCGGCGGGGCCTCAGCGGTCCGCCGGCCGGGACCAGCGGCCGCGAGCCCCGGCGCAGCGGCCCCGTCCCCCCTACTCGGACACCTCGCCCTCACCGGCCCTCTCGCACCCGAGGACACCGACGACGATGAGCCTGCCCGGGTGCTCCTCGTCCTTGCCGCTGCCCAGCTGCGCACACTGCCAGCCGTCCTCGTCGCCCGCCTGCTTGATGGTCCCGGGGCCCTCGTAGTCGGCGGGGCCGCCGGTGCAGTCCGCTCCCGCGACGCGGTTGATGTCGTCGACCAGGACGAACTGGCAGGTGTAGACGGGATCCTGATCGGCGGCCTGGGCGGCGGCGGGGGCGCCGAGCACGGCGGCGCCGGCGAGGAGGGTCGCACTCGCCGTGGCGGCGAGGTGTCCGAGGGCGCGCAGGAGCTTCATCGGGGTCCTTCCGGGGGTACGGAGTTCAGTGCCACCGGAAGGTAACCGCGGCCTCGGCCGGGAGGCCGGACAGCCTCGCCAGCGCCGGGTGAGCATCACTCGAACGAGGAGGCCACCGCCGTCACGCCCGCCCCGCGCGGTCTCCGGGGCGGGCGGGCGAATGGTCAGGCGGGCAGTTCCTGGCGGTAGGCGTCCAGCGCCGGCGCGGTGGTGGTCGCGAGGAACTCGGTGACGGTGTACTCGACCAGGCCTGCCTCGCTGAACGGGTCGGTCCGGACGATCTGCTCGACGGCCGCCCGGTCGGTGCCCACCGCGACGATCACGCCGCCGTCGCGGGGCACCTTGCGGCCCGAGGCGAGGAAGGTGCCGGCGTCGTAGTGCTCCTTCAGCCACTCCACGTGCTGCGGGAGCACGGCGTCGATGCGGTCCAGGGGCGCGGTGTAGGTCAACTCGAGAACGAACATGAGGCCCAGGCTAGCCCGAGCCGTCGAGGGGCCGTCAGCTGCCCGGAGATTTTGCCGAACGGTCGACCAACGGGCCCCGCCGCGCCGGTAGCGTGCGGACATCCCCATCGATCACGGGCGCGGCCAGGCCGCGCCGGAAGAGGTGTGCCGTGAACCGGTTCGACGTCCCCGCAACCGCCGCCGTACTGCCGCAGGCCTGGCGCTCGCGCGTCCTTGGCCGGGTGGGCACGGCCGCCGTCAAGGTGCTGCGGATGGACGGACTGCCGCTGGAGGAGGAACGGCACGAGCACGCCGAGGCGCTGCTCGTCTTCGACGGCCGGCTGCACCTGCTGGTCGCGGGCGCCGACGTCCCGCTCGGCCCGGGTGAGCTGTACGTGGTGGCGGCCGGTGTCCCGCACGCCGTGGCGGCGGGCAGCCGGGGCACGCTGGTGATCGTGGAGGTGGACGATGACGCCTCCGTACCCGCGTGACGGTGGCCCGCGCGCCCCGGTCTGCTCGCCTCCGCCGCAGGGGATTGCGCGTGTACGTGCCGACTGCGGTACAACACTGCTCATATGACGATTGATCGGAGAAATCTGTAATGAGCAAGTCAGCTCTGCCCCGCCGCGGTCTGCTCGTCGGCACGGCGGCCACGGTCATAGGGTGGAACACCGCCGGACGCAGCTGGGCCGTCGCCGCCGACCAGGGCACTCCCGCCACCACCGGGGCCACGGCCGCGCAGGACGCGGTGGCCGCGCTGCCCCGGCTGGACGGCACTCTGGTCACCGACCCCACCACGCTCACCCGGTTCGCCGGTGACTTCGGGCACCTGGTGACCGCCGCGCCACGGGCCGTGCTGCGGCCCGGTTCGGTGCGCGACATCGCCGAGGTCGTCGGCTTCGCCCACCGCCACCGGATCCCCGTCGCCGTGAACGGCCAGAGCGGCGGCGGCACGACGGCGGAGCTGGAGTCGCACTCCAACTACGGGCAGGCCGCCGCGCCCGGCGGAATCGCCGTCGACGCCCGCGGCCTGGACCGCATCCTCGCCGTCACCCCCGGCCGGGCCGTCGTCGAGGCCGGCGTCACCTGGGCACAGCTGACCGACGCCGCACTCGCCCGGGGCTGGATGCCGCCCTGCCTGACGGACTACCTGCACCTGTCCGTCGGCGGGACGCTGAGCGTCGGCGGGATCGGCTCGGGCGTGCAGCGACACGGTCTGCAGGCCGACACCGTCGAATCGGTCGACGTGGTCACCGGCACCGGCCGGCTCCTCACCGCCTCGCCCACCAGCAACCGCCAGCTGTTCGAGGCCGTGCTGGCCGGCGCCGGCCAGGCCGGCATCATCGTCCGCGCCACGCTGCGCCTCGTCCCGGCCCGCGCACACGCCCTGGTGTTCGCCCTGTTCTACGACGACCTCGCCGCCTACCTCGGCGACCAGGAACGGATCATGGCCGAGCGTCGCTTCGACCTCCAGGCCGGCGAGGTGGTGCGCAACGCCGAGGGCACCGCATGGCGGTACAAGATCGAGGTCGTCGCCCACCACGACGGCGCCACGCCCCCGGACCAGGCCGCCCTGCTGCGCGGGCTGCGCTGCCTACCCGGCGAGACCACCGTCACCGACCAGAGCGCCCGCGACTACGCCTTCCGCGTCGACGGCTTCGCCGCCTATCTGAAGGCCACCGGCCTCTGGGCGCAGCCCAAGCCCTGGCTCAGCCTCTTCCTGCCCGCGTCCACCGCGCAGACCTTCGTCCGCGAGGCCACCGCACTGCTCACCCCCGCGGACCTCGGCGCCGGGATCCTGCTGCTCTACCCCTACACCACCGCCACCCTGACCCGCCCGCTGGCCGTGATGCCGAACGAGCCGGTCGGCTGGCACTTCGACCTGTTGTCCTTCCCCGCCCCCGGCGCCGACACCGCCGCCATGCTGCGCCGCAACCGGCACCTCTACGAGCGCGCCGTCGCCCTGGGCGGCAAGCGCTACCTGATCGGCGCGATCCCCGGCATGACACCCGCGGACTGGCGCCGCCACTACGGCGCGCAGTGGAGGGCGGCGACCGCCGCGAAGCACCGGTACGACCCGGCCGGCATCCTCACCCCTGGTCAGGGCATCCACGCCTGACCGACCGCGCGGCCCGTCGTCCGCCTGCCTCGCGGGCGACGGGCCGGCCGGCCGACGGGAGAGCCGGGGGCGGCCGAAGCCTTCACCAGGGTGTCCCGGTTCGTCCGTCCGCCGTGACGGGCTCATCGGTCCCCCCGGCGGACCCCGGGTCGGCGATCGCCTCTCCGAGCCGGCGTCCGGCGCCGCCGGCCAGCCGCCGGTGCTCCTGCGGGGTGATCCCGCGAACCCTCTTGAAGGCGGTGCTGAGCGCGAAGGCGTTGCCGTACCCGACCCGGCGGGCCACCGAGGCGACGGTGTGCTCGGGATCCCGGAACAGGTCGGCGGCCAACGCCAGCCGCCAGGCGGCGAGGTAGGCCATCGGCGGCTCGCCGACCAGCGCGGTGAACCGGCGGGCCAGGCCCGCGCGGGAGATGCCGACCTCGGCGGCCAGCGCGGCCACCGTCCAGGCGCGCGCCGGGTCGTCGTGCAGCAGGCGCAGGGCCGGACCGACCACCCGGTCGTGCTGGGCCCGGTACCAGGCGGGGGCGCTGCTGTCCGGGGCCGCGAGCCAGCTGCGCAGCACCCCGACGACCAGGAGGTCCAGCAGGCGGTCCAGGACCAGTTCCTGGCCGGGCTCGTCGCGGGACATCTCGGCGGCCAGCAGATGGACCAGGGTGTCCTCGGTGGCGGCGCCCCGCCCGGCGGGGCGGACCAGCAGAGCGGGCAGATGGGCCAACAGCCGCCGGCCGATCTCGTGTTCGGCCTGGTAGGTGCCGGAGAGCAGTACGGCGGAGCTCTCGTCGCCGGGCCGGACCTCGCCCCAGGTACGGAGGCCCAGGGACATCGAGGCGGCGACGTCGACGCCGTCGCGCGAGCAGATCTGGCCCGGACCGATCACCACCCGGACCGGGGTGTCGGGGGTGTCGGCCACGGTGTAGGGCGCCGGGCCGCGCAGGACGGCGACATCGCCGGGGCTCAGCCGGACCGGCGTGCCGCCGTCGGGCAGGATCCAGGCGTCGCCCCGGATCGGGGTGACCACCGCCAGCGGTGCGCCGTCCTCGATCCGCAGGGACCACGGCGGGCTGAGGATCGAGCGCAGCAGGAACGCGCCGCGCGCCTTCGGTCCGTCCAGCAGCCCCGTGAGAGTGTCCATGGGGCAAGAGTAGACGCGTGGACATGGATTGACACCGCGTCATTTGAGAGAGTCGTGATCGGACGGAGCAGGCGATGCCCGGCCGGCCGGCGGCCGGCCGGCGCGGCAACGCCGTTGGACGGAAAGAGGGATGAGCCCGATGGAACTGGCACGCGTGATCGCACTAGTGGCCGCCACGATCACCACCGGACTGAGCGCGGGCCTGTTCTACGCCTACGCCTGCTCGGTGATGCCGGGGCTGCGCGGGACGGAGGACCGGACGTTCATCGAGGTGATGCAGCGCATCAATGTGGCCATCCTCAACGGCTGGTTCCTGCTCGGGTTCGTCGGGGCACTGCTCTGTACGGCGGTGGCGGTGGCCCTGCACCTGCCGTCCGACGGGCACCGCGTGCTGCCGGTCGCGGTCGCGGCGCTGGTCTGTTACACGGCGGCGCTGGTGGTGACCCGGAAGATCAACATTCCACTGAACGACGCCCTGGCCGCCGCCGGGGAGCCCGGGCGGATCCCGGACCCCGCCGCGGTGCGCGGGCGGTTCGAGGCGCCCTGGGTGCGCTGGAACGTCGCGCGGGCGCTGCTCTGCACGGCCGCGCTCGGCTGCCTCTGCTGGGCACTGGTGCTGCACGGCAACGCGACCGGCTGAGCCGGGGCGCACGCCGACGCCCCCGGCCCCGGCGCCCCCGACCGCGATCAGCGCGCGGTCGGGGGCGTCGGCGGCTTGTTGCGCAGCGGGGCGATCTCGCGGTCCAGCGTGGCCACGTCCAGCGCGATGCGCCGGGCGATGTCGCGCGGGCCGGCCTCCGCCGGCAGCCGGCGGCTCCAGGAGCGGGCCCGGGCCGGCCCGTCGTGGGCCATGTGGAAGTTGAGCCGCAGCCCGCCGCCCAAGTCGACCAGGCTGATCAGGAAGTGGGTGTCGGACAGATCGATGGTGACATCGTTGCCGATGCACGAACAGCCGACGAGATCGCCGATCTCCTCCTCCGCAAGGTACTTGGCGAGCTGGATGGCCTTCCCCTCGACACGGAACGGTCGCAGTACGGGACTCACGATGGCTGTCGCCTCTTCCCCGGTGCTCGCTGGACGCCTGCCGATTCCGCCATGATTCTAGAACCACCGGCAGCGGCCAAGTCACCGGCATCACAACGGACTTGGCCGACAGCACAAGGGGCGCAGAGGGCGCACGCCGAACGGGCCCGCCGCAGGGCGGCGGGCCCGTTGTCCCGGTGGTTCAGGAGTTCCGGAATCCGGCGGAGACCGTCCGCGAGGCGGCGCGGCCGTGCAGGAGCAGAGCGCGGACCAGCGCGGCCAGGCCCGCCGTGCAGAGCAGGGTGCGCACCAGGTTGCCGGCCGTCCAGGTGCTCTCGAAAGCGGCCCGCACGGCCGCGAAGTCCTGGATCCGCGAGGGATCGCCGGCCCGCGCGAGCTCGCTGTTGAGCGGCAGGTTGACGGCGGCGGTGACGATCAGCGCGCCGAGGTAGAGCGCGGTCGCGGCGGCGGCCCAGATCGCGGTGGTGCGGCGCCCGGCCCGGTACTGGAGGAACGCCGCGAGGCCGCTGGCCACGAGCGCGCCGACGAAGACGAGGCCGAAGGCGCCGTTCTCGATCGCCTTGTTGATGTGCTGCATGGCGGTGACGTAGGTGCGGTCGTCGCTGTCGGCCAGACCCGGCATGACGGACACGTCGAAGGCGAAGAAGAGCCCGGCCATCAGACCCGTCGCCACGGTGCCCGCGGCCAGCAGCGGCCCGGCGGCCCGGCTCACGCGCTCGCCGGCGGGGGCGGGGACGGGGGCGGCGGGGGACGTGAGGGTGGTGCGGTCGTGGCGCATCGGTGCTCCTTCGGCGGGCGTGCGGGGCAGCCGGATCTGCTGGGCGGTTCCGGTGTCCTGCTCGTCAACTGTGATGACACCCAGTCAAGTCCGCCGCGACCTCGTGGGCCATCGTCGCCGAGCTCAGCTCCATGTCCGCGCGTCCAACACCCGTCCAACACCCGTCCGACGCCCGTCCGACGTGCCTCTGCCGACCGGGGACGGGCGGACCCGAACGAGCCGAGGACGAGCCGCCTGACCGCTACCGGTTCTCCGCCTGTTCCTCCCGCACCGCCGAGGGCTCCCGCTGCCCCGCCCGCTGCCGCCACACCAACGGCAGGGCCAGTGCCGCCACGACCGCGAGCAGGCCGGCCAGGCCGATCGCGCGGCCGGTGCCGACCGCCTGGACGTCGCGGAAGGCGGCGTTGATCGCGTCCACCGTCGCCTGGTCGACCGAGGCGAGGATCTGGTCGGCGAGCTTGGAGTCCGTGACCGCGTTGCCCAGTTCCTGGGCGTCGGCATCCGACAGCCCGGCCGCCCGCGCCCGGCTGATCGCCTGGTTGGTCTCCACGGCCTGCTGGACCGCCACCATCACGGCGACACCGAAGGCGCCGCCCAGCATGCTGGTGACCTTGAACATCCCGGAGGCCGTCCCGGCCAGTTCCTCCGGCGGCCCGGCCACCGCGGTGTCGGACAGTGGCACGGACATCAGCCCGAGGCCGGCGCCGAGCACCAGCAGCCCGGCGGCCAGGATCGCGTAGTGGTAGGTGTCGCCGATCACGGCGGCCACCAGCGTGCCGGTGCCCAGCAGGAACAGGCCGACGGCCACCGGAAGCCGCGGCCCGCGCCGGGCCGCCACCCGCCCGCCGAACGGGTTGAACAGCAGGATGGTCACCGTGGAGGGCAGCAACAGCAGCCCGGCCGCGACCGGGCCGTAGCCGCGGACCTCCTGGAGGTAGAGCGTGAGCAGGAAGCTGACCCCGGCGAAGACGATGTTCATCACGGAGTTCGCCACGAGCGCCCCGTCGAACGGCCGCGAGGCGAACAGCCGCAGGTCGAGCAGCGGATCCCTGACCCGCCGCTCCACCAGGACGAACAGCACCGCCAGGACGACGGAGCCGACCAGCAGGCCGATGATCACCGGGTCGCTGAAGCCGTCCTCCTGGCCGGCCGTGCACCCGTAGAGCAGGCAGAACGCGGCCGCGGCGCTGATGACCAGGCCGGTGAGGTCGATGTGCCGGGTGGCGTTCGGGTCGGTGGACTCCACGGCCGACCGGCGCACCAGCCACCAGGCGACCACGGCCAGCGGGGCGTTGATCCAGAACGTCGACCGCCAGCCGGCCAGGCCCGTCAGCACCCCGCCGACGGCCGGTCCGGCGGCCTGGCCGACCCAGGCCACCGCCATCCAGGCCCCGAACGCCCGCGGCTGCTCCGCCACGGGGAACATCGGCGGGATCAGCGCCAGCGTGGCGGGCAGGATCAGCGCCGCGCCGACACCCATCGCGGCCCGTCCGGCGATCATCCCGGTCACCCCCGGCGTGAACGCCGTCAGCAACGAGAGCGCGCCCAGGAGCACCAGGCCGAGCTCCAGCGTGCGCTTGCGCCCGAACACGTCGCCCAGCTTCCCGGCCGCGAGCACCAGGGCGCCGGTGGAGAGGCTGAAGGCGTTGTTGGCCCACTGCAGGGCGGGCAGCGAGACCGACAGCTCGTCGGAGATCGTCGGGACCGCGACCCCGAAGTCCGCGAAGGACAACCAGACCATGCCGGCCGCGACACACATACCGGTCATCGCGGTCCACCGCCGCGGGGAGTACCCCCCGTCCGGCACCCCGGGCGTTCCGGTCATGGTCCGCTCCCTCCTGCGCCCGGCCCCGTGCCGAACGGACCAGCCCACTATCCGGGCGCACCGGCACCGGTCCCGCCGCCACACGCCGCGCGTCCCCCGAACGGCCGTATGAACCGTGGGCCGGGGGCCGAGCACGACGCGGCCGGCCGGGGCCGCGCGCCGGGCGGGTCAGGACCGCGAGCGGTGCTCGTACTGGTAGGGCGTCATGGTGGTCAGGACGGCGAAGCCCAGGCGTTCCAGGATCGGGCGGCTCTGGTCGGAGGCGTCGACCCGGAGGTACTCGTAGCCGAGGCCGGCGGCGATCCGGGCCCGGTGCGCGACCAGCGCGCGGTACACGCCGCGGCCGCGCCAGGCAGCCAGGGT
Source organism: Kitasatospora sp. NPDC058218 (assembly GCF_042882445.1). Lineage (NCBI taxonomy): Bacteria > Bacillati > Actinomycetota > Actinomycetes > Kitasatosporales > Streptomycetaceae > Kitasatospora > Kitasatospora sp. NPDC058218. The sequence continues at coordinate 71,918 of NZ_JBHVWC010000005.1, forward strand.
GCCGCCGCCCCAGAGCCCCGCGAAGCCCGTACCGGGGTGCAGCTCCATCCGCGCCGCGCTCACCGGAATCTCCCGGCCCTCGTGGTGGGCGACGGCGAGGTGGACCTTGAAGGTGTCCGGGCTCTCGGCGAGCTGGGCCTGGATGCGGCGGCCCAACCGGGTGCCGTCGGTGCCGAAGGCCTCCTCGTGCACGGCGACGACCTGGGCGACGCCCGCCGCGTCGGTGACCTCGCGCAGCTCGATGCCCGCCGGCTCGCCCGTGCCGGCCATCCGGCGGGTGAGGTCGGCGAGGCCGGCGACCATGAGGGTCTCCGGCTCCTCCGGGGTGAAGCCCGCGGCGGTCAGACGGTCGGCGAGGTCGGCCGGGCGGTCGTGGCCGTACAAGGTCCACTCGAAGTCCTGGCCGAGAGCGGTGTAGTGGCGGACCTGCTCGGCGATCGCCTCGTCGGCGCCGGCGGCGTCGAGGGCCGACCAGACGATGCCGTTCCAGACGCTGTCGGGGCCGCTCTGGCGCACGACGGCCGGGGTGCGCTCGATGCGGGCGGCGGGCGTCCCGGGCTCGGCGCCGCGGCGCATCCGGGAGTCGAGGAGGGCCAGCAGCTCTTCATGATCCGTATCCATGCGGGTACTCCACCACCCCCGGGACCTGCGGGGCAATCGAAATTCCGGGGGTCGGCGGGCCCGCCGGCCGGAGTGCTCGCAGGCCCCCCGGGCACCCCCGCCGGCCCGCCCGCGGCGGGCGGCGGCCGGCGGCGGTCGACGCGGTCAGCGGCGGGTCGCGGTCACCACGGTCGCGTCGCGGTCGGCGCAGCCGGAGACCGCGCCGTGCAGCCCGGCCGCGCCGACCACGGCGAGGGCCTCGGGCACCTGGCGCTCACTGGTCTCGAAGAACAGCGCCCCGCCCGGGGCCAGCCAGCGGGGCGCCTCCCCCGCCACCCTGCGCAGCACGTCCAGCCCGTCGGCGCCGCCGTCCAGGGCCGGGCGTGCCTCGTGCACGCGGGCCTCGGCGGGGAGCAGGGCGATGTCGGCGGTCGGCACGTAGGGCACGTTCGCCAGCAGGACGTCGACCCGGCCGTGCAGCGCGGCGGGCAGCGGCTCGAACAGATCGCCCTCGAACACCCGGCCGCCGGCGTCGGCCAGGTTGCGGCGCGCGCACCGGACGGCGGCCGCGTCGACGTCCGCCGCGTACACCTCCACCGGGTGGGCGGCCGCCGCCGCGAGGGCGGCGGCCAGCGCGCCGCTGCCGCAGCAGAGGTCGACCACCAGGGCGTGCGCGGGTGTCAGGCCGAGCGCCGTCTCGACCAGGAATTCGCTGCGGCGCCGGGGCACGAAGACTCCGGCGTCCACGGAGATCCGCAGGCCCCCGAACTCGGCCCAGCCGACCACGTGCTCCAGCGGGTGGCCCTGCGCCCGGGACCGCACCATCGCCGCGAGCTCCGCGGGGGTGGTGGCGGCGTCGAGCAGGATGCGCGCCTCGTCCTCGGCGAACACACATCCGGCCGCCCGAAGGCGGGAGGTGACCGAGGAACGCAGCAGCGCGGAAGAGAAGACAGACAAGTGGAACCCCATCAAAGAAAGCAGGCGAAGGATCAATCCGCCAGGGCTCCCCGCGAGGGACCGTCGCCGTACCGGTCGAGCGCCACTACGCGCTCGGCGCCACGCCTTCACAGCCGTTCCGGGGGAGCACCCGCTCCGTCGTACCGGTAATGGGTCTCACCTCCCGAGGTCGTGGTCCTATTCGGCGCCGCCACCCTACCGCACCCCGCGAACACGGAAAGCACCGGCGGCGGGCCCGCCGCCGGTGGTATCCAGGTGCGATGACAACCTCGACCGTGCCGGGCGAACCGCCCTTCGACGCCGTGCTGTGCGACATCGACGGCGTGCTCCGCTTCTTCGACCACCGGGAGGTGACCCGCCTCGAACACGCCGCCGGACTGCCGCAGGGCCGGACCGCCGAGGTGGCGTTCGCCGGTGACGCCGGAACGACGCTGGTCCACGGCGGGCTCACCCGGAGCGAGTGGGCCGGGGCGATCGCCCGCGACCTCGCCGCGGCCGGCCTGCCGGCGGACCCGGCCCGGGAGCTGGCCGCCGCCTTCACGCACGTGCCGGCCCGCGCGGACGCCGTCGTCGTCGACCTGCTCCGCCGGGCCCGGGAGCGCTGCCCCGTCCTGCTCGTCTCCAACGCCACCGTGTGGCTGGAGGAGGACCTGGCCGCGCTCGGGCTCGCCGACCTCGCCGAGGGCGTGGTCAACAGCGCCCGGGTCGGTGCGGCCAAGCCGGACCGGCGGATCTACGAGCTCGCGGCGGAGCGGGCCCGGGCCACGCCGGGCCGCTGCCTCTTCGTCGACGACCGTCCGGAGAACGTCGAGGCGGCCGACCGGCTCGGGATGACCGGGCTGCTCTACCGCGAGCCCGCCGATCTGCGCCGGGCGCTCGCCCCGCTCCTCGACGCCCCGCACCCGGGTGGCCCACTGCTGGGGTGAGTCCCGACCGGCCGGCCCCCGGAGGGCCGACGCTCAGACCAGGTGGTCCGCCACCAGGGCGGCGAACTCCTCCGGGGTGAGGATCCGGATGCCGAGCTCCTCGGCCTTGGCCCGCTTGGAGCCGGCCTTCTCACCGGCGACCAGCAGGGTGGTCCGCTTGGAGACGGAGGAGGAGGCCTTACCGCCGGCCCGCTCGATCAGCTCGTTCACCGCGTTGCGGGATAGCTCGGCCAGCGGGCCGGTCATGGCGCCGGTGACGACGACGCTCTCGCCGGCCAGCGGCCCCGCCGGCGCACCGCTCGCGGCCTGCGTCCCGGCGTCGGCGGCCCCGGTGGCGGAAGCGACAGGCGCGGTCGGCACGGTGACGACGGTGCCGACGCCCAGGGCCGCCAACCGGTCCAACAGGGCTGCCACCTCGGCGAGTTCGGCGACGATGACGGTGGCCTTCTCGGCGCCGATGCCGTCCACCCCGGCCAGCGCCTCGGCGTCGGCGGCCCGGATCGCGGCCATGCTGCCGAAGTGCGCGGCGAGCCGGCGCGACATCGTGCGCCCGGTACCGCGGATCCCGAGCGCGCAGAAGACCCGGTTCAGCGGCTGGGTGCGGGCGGTCTCGATGGCGGCGAGCAGGTTGTCCGCACTGGTGTCGCCCATCCGCTCCAGGGTGAGGAGCTGCTCCTTGGTGAGCGTGAAGAGGTCGGCGAGGTCCCCGACCAACCCGGCCTCGACGAGCTGGACGGCACGGGTGCCGCCGAGGCCCTCGACGTCCAGCTGGTCCCGCCCGGCCGCGTAGACGATCGAGGCGACGGCCTGGCAGCCGCGGCCGCGCACGCAGCGCCAGCGCTGCTCGGAGGTGTCGATCGCGTCACCGCAGCGCGGGCACGCCTCGGGGAAGGCGATCACCTGCTCGGCGCCGGTGCGCTGGTCCACCAGCGGGGCCTCGACGCGCGGGATGACGTCACCCGCGCGGTAGACGAACACCTGGTCCCCGATCATCAGGCCCCGGCGCTCGATGTCGGCCGGGTTGTGCAGGGTGGCGTAGGTGACGGTGACACCGTCGATGACCACCGGTTCCAGGACGGCGCGGGGCGCGATGATGCCCGTACGGCCGACGTTCCACTCCACGCCGAGCAGCCGGGTGACCTTGTGCTGGGCCTGCAGCTTGCGGGCCACCGCCCAGCGCGGGGCGCGCGAGCCGGAGCCGGCCTGCTCCTGGTCAGCGGCGGAGTCCGCCTTGACGACGACGCCGTCGATGCCGAACGGCAGGGCCGCGCGCAGGGCCGCGATCTCGTCGACGCGCTGCCCGACCTCGGCGATCGTGGCGCAGCGCTGCGGGTGGGCCGCGGTGGTGGCCGCGGTGTTGGCACCGAGGTCGGCGAGGCGGTCCAGCAGGTCTCCGTGCCCGAGGCCGGGCAGGCCGATGGCGCCGTAGGCGAAGAAGGTGAGCTCGACGCGGTACGGGCGGTCCTTGGCCCGCAGGGTGCCGGCCGCGCCGCTGCGGGGGTGCGCGAACGGGGTGGCGCCGTGCTCGGTGCGGACCGCGTTGGCGTGGTCGAACTGCTCCTGGGTGAGCAGGACTTCGCCGCGCAGCTCGATGTCCAGCGGTTCGGCGAGCCGGGCGGGCAGGCCGAGCACCGCGTCGGCGGCGTGGGTGATGTCCTCGCCGGCGAGGCCGTCACCGCGGGTCAGCACCCGGGTGAGGCGGCCGGCCCGGTACCGGGCGGCGATCGCCAGGCCGTCCAGCTTCGGCTCGACGCACCAGCCGGCGACCGGCCGGCCCAGGCGCCGCTCCAGGCCCTCCGCCCAGGCCGCCAGCTCCTCGGCGGAGAAGACGTTGTCGAGCGAGAGCATCGGCACCGAGTGCGGGACGTCCCCGACCACCGCGCCGCCGGCCACCTTGCCGGTCGGGGAGTCCGGGAGCACCTCCTGCGGGTGCTCGCGCTCGTACGCCTCGATGGCGCGCACCAGGGCGTCGTACTCGTCGTCGCCGAGCGGGGTGGCGCCGTCGGCGTAGTACGCCGCGGCGGCCCGTACGGCCGTGGAGACGGCGTCGGCGTAGGCGTCCGGGGAGGCCAGGGCAGCGGGAGAGGCCAAGGTGGCTGCGTCCTTCATACCGCCATCATGGCTCTCGGCACTGACATTCGACCGGCGGGCGCGCACCGCCTCCGGGCGGGGCCGGGCGGAGGCCGGACCGTGCGGGCCGCCCCCGCGCCGGGCCCGCGCTCAGTCGGTCGGCGGCGCCACGGTGCGATAGGAGTCGACCGCCTCCGGGGGCACCAGGCAGGGCAGCAACCAGTCCCAGAACGCCTGCAGCCGCTCGGCCAGCTCCCCCCGGTCGCGCGCCGCACCGCCCAGCACCTCCAGTCCGCACGCGGCGGCCACCAGCAGGGACTCCGGGCCCACCCCGCCCGAGCGCTCGCGCAGCTCCCCCGCCTTGCGCGCGCCCGCCAGCAGCTCCCGGACGGCGCCCGCCCAGACCCCCTGGAAGCCGCGGACCCCCGCGACCGGCCCGGCACCGCCCTGCCAGGCCCCGTCCTCGCGGCCCAGCCGGAACGCCGCCCGGACCACCGGGTCCGACTCCAGCACCGTCACCAGCCAGTAGCCCGCGTCGATCAGCGCCTGTACCGACGAGGTCTCCGCCCGCAGCGCGCAGCAGGCCGTCCGCAGCGCCCGCTCGGCGTGCTCCACCACCGCCCGCGCCAGCTCCTCCTTCGAGCTGAAGTGGAAGTACAGCGCGCCCTTCGTCACCCCCGCCGCCGCGGCGATGTCCGCCAGCGTCGCGCCCGCGTAGCCGGATCGGTCGAACAGCTCCGCCCCTGCCGCGACCAGACGCCCGCGCGTCCGCTCCGATCTCTCCTGCACCAACCGGCCCTCCACCCTCACGCCCGCACCACGCCAGGACCTTCACGGCGACCTGCGCCGTTCGTCACCCGCTCCGCAGGAGCCGCCCGGGGTCGGCGCCGGGACCGCTGCCGCGCCGCCGGAGGGACGATCCCGTTCCCCCGCGGCTCCACGGCCGGTCCCCGCCGGTCGGTCGAACTCCCGCGCGTCGACGATGCCGTGACTGATGGTCACCAGGTAACCCCTCCGGTGATCTGCCGACGCATCCTTGGCACATTGGTTTGCCGATCCGCGGGTGCGCGGGCCCTGCCGCGTCGCCGGGGACCTCCGACCGGGTGGTGTCCCGTGCGGACACCCGCGCGCACCGGCCGTCAGAAACGGGACGAGCGGTTTGCTCCTTGCCAAACCGGACGCGCTGTACGGTTTCGACAGATGGCACTGCTCCGGACGAAGGGCCGACGGCCGGGGTGGGGTCAGCGAGCGACGGGACCGGCCGGGGCGCGGTCGCCCCCGGCCCGGCCGGCGGCGGCGCGGGCCGCGGCCACCTCGGCGACCACCCGCGCACCCCGGTCGGCGTCCAGTTCCAGCGAGGCCAGCACGCCCGGCACGGCCACGCTCGGCAGCACGTGCTGGAAGAGGCCCGCGATCCGCCGCTCCAGGTCCGTCCGGCCGGACAGCTTCTGCGACTGGATCTGCACGCCCGACCAGGCCGCCGTCACCAACCAGGCGGTGTCGGCCGGCACGACGTGCGGCAGCAGTTCGCCCCGCTCCCCCGCCGCCGTGAGCAGCGCCTCGAACCGGGCGATCCACCCGGGGACGGCCCCGCCGCCCAGATCTCCGACGCCGTCCTGGCCCAACGACAGCCGAGCGCCCGCACTCAGCAGGGTGTCACGCGGCATCAGATGCGCCACCACCATGCCGGTGTCCACGAACTCCTGCAGTCTGCAAGCCCGTTCGGGAACGGCGTCGTGGGCGAACTGCTCCTCCACCACACCCTGCGCGAGGTCCCGCTTGGACGCGAAGTGGAAGTAGACCGCCCCCCGGGTGACGCCGGCGCGGGCCACCACCTCACCGATCGTCGCCGCCTCGTACCCGCACTCGTCGAAGACCGATGCCGCCGCCTCAAGAATCAGCCGGCGCGTCCGCACCGCCCGCTCCTGCCGCACCACACGACCACCCCGCCCACCGCACCGATTGAACAAAACCAGACAGCCCGTATCTTAACCGGCGCCCATTCGCATACCGAACCTGCTGTTTTTGGTGGCGTCATGACCGGGCGGAGGTCATCAAAACCGACCATGCGGTATGACTGATGGGTCGTGACGCTCGAAGGCGGCGGCCCGCCGAACGGACGCGCAGGGCGGGGAATCCCGAGGTCGGCGGGTCGCGTGCGCCGCTGGGCCCTGAGCTGAGCGGCGAGTGGCCCGGCCGCCGGAGCCACGGGGGCCGCGGGGGCACTGCCCTCTGCCGGCACGGGGCGAGGATCGCCCCGGACGACCAGGGACGACGATCACCGGTCGGCGGGAGTGCCAGAGCCCGGGGTCAGCACGGCGCCAGCGGGTACTCGACACAGCCACAGCCGACCCCACGGGTTCGAGGAGCGCCGTCAACACCACCCGACGGCGCACTACCGGTAGTGCAGGTGTTCACCGATCGTCAGGAACGCCTGCACAAGCGGGACTTGGGGGACGGTCGGTGAATCCTCGGACCCAGGTGAGGTCGGACAGGGGGGACATGACGGTCATGCGGTAGCTCTGCTCTTCTCATGCGTGCCTTCCGGGCTCGTTACCGTACATCGTGTCTAGTAAATCGACCATCAAGGGCAGGGCACGACGAGCTGATCAGCCCTACGGCATGAGATCCAGGGCGCCCGGCGCGTCCGAGGGCGCCAGTCCGGTGGCCCACACCCGCCCGTAGACGGACAGGTCGCGCAGGTGGGCGGTGATCTCGGCGGCGCTGTAGCCGGTGTCATTCTCCACCCACCAGGTCAGCACGCCGATCAGCTCGCCGGTCCAGGCCCGTGCGACGAGGTCGAGTGGAATCCGCGGTGTCACTCCGAGCTGAGCGGCCCGCTCACGGAACACCGCCTCGGCGTGCGTGCGGATGAGTTCGGTGAACTCGCGCAGCGCCCGCCCGTCGCCCTCGCCGCGCAGGATCACCTGGTAGACCGGCCGCTCCTGCTCGGCGTGCTCGAAGATGTACTTCACCGGCAGCCCGGTGAAGCCCTGGGCGTGCGCCTGCCGGACGGCCGGCAGGAGGCGCTCGCGGTCCTCGGCGAGGTCGCGGACGATGCCGACGAGCAGGTCCTCCTTGTCCCGGCAGTGCGCGTAGAAGGTCGCGCGGCCGACGTTGGCGCGCTCCGTGATGTCCTCGACCGTGATCGCCTGGAACCCCTTCTCCAGTGCGAGTTCCACCAGGGCTCGGCGCAACGCGGCGCGCGTCCGACGGACGCGGCGGTCTCCTACGGGCTTCGTGTCCACATCGTTTCCTTCCGGTCCGGACCGTTGACCTGACCCTAACGCTGCCCTTAGGTTGCCGGACACCAAGATAGTTATCGAACAAAGAGTTCGGAATCTCTGTGGAGGTGCCAATGAATCTCGGGCGGTACGTGCGCCGGTCAGCCGGCCATCACCCCGACGCCGAAGCCGTGGTCTGCGGCCCTGTCCGGCTGACCTACGGGGAACTCGACGACCAGAGCGACCGGCTCGCGAGCGCGCTGTGCGGGCTGGGGCTGACCAGGGGCGACCGGGTCGCGACGCTCGCGGCCAATCGCGCCGAACTCGTCGTCACCGAAGTGGCGCTGTACAAGGCCGGACTGGCCCGCGCACCCGTCAACGCACGCCTCGGCGACGCCGAAGTGGCGCACCTGCTCCGCGAGTCCGAGGCCCAGGTCCTGCTGACCGACGCCGGCCATCTGGACACGGCCCGCGCGGCACTGCCCGGCACGAGCGTGAAGACCGTCATCGACTACGACGGTCCCGGCGATCTGGGCCCGGGCTACGCGGACACCCTGGCCGGCTCCGCCGCCGGGCCGGTCGACGTCGACTGTGACGAGCAGGACGTCGCCGTCCTGCACTTCACCTCCGGGTCCACCGGCCGGCTCAAGGCGGCGGTCCAGACGTACGGCAACCGGCTGGCGCTGATGCGCAAGTCGGTGATGAACGCGGACACCCGGATCGGCCCGGGCGAGCGGCAGATCCTAGCCGGCCCCGTGACCCACGCCTCCGGCATGCCCCTGATGGGCGTCTTCTTCGCCGGCGGCTGCGCGATCGTCCTGCCCCACTGGGACGCCGAGGAGTTCCTCGCCACCGTCCAGCGGGAGCGCGCCACCCACGCCTTCGTCGTCCCGACCATGATCAACACGGTGCTCGCACTGCCGAACGCCCGCGACTACGACCTCTCCGGCCTGCGCCAGCTGATCTACGGCGCCGCGCCCATGTCCCCGGCCCGCATCCGCGCCGCCTGGGACCTCTTCGGGCCCGTGCTGTCCCAGGGGTACGGCTGCGGGGAGACCACGTCCGGGGTCCTGTTCCTCTCCACCGAGGACCACCGGCGGGCGATCGACGGCGAGGACGAGGAACTGCTCCTGTCCTGCGGGCGCCCGCTCGCCGAGGCCGACGTCCTGATCGTCGACGAGACGGGCGCGCAGGTTCCCGACGGTGCGATCGGCGAGATCGCCGTCCGCGGCCCCGACGTCGTCCCCGGCTATCACAACGAGCCGGCGCTGACCGCCGAGACCTTCCGTGACGGCTGGTTCCTCACCGGGGACCTCGCCCGCCGCCGGTCCGACGGCTACGTCTTCATCGTCGACCGCAGGAAGGACATGATCATCTCCGGCGGCTTCAACATCTACGCCGTTGAGGTGGAGGCCGTCCTCCACCAGCACCCGGACGTCTACGAGGCGGCCGTCGTCGGCGTCCCCGACGACCAGTGGGGCGAGGCCGTCAAGGCCGTGGTCGTCCCCCGCGACGGCGCCGCGCTCACCGGCGCGCAACTCGTCGCGTTCTGCGCCGAACGGCTGGCCCGCATGAAGAAGCCCCGCTCCGTCGACTTCGTCACGGCGCTGCCCCACAGCCCCAACGGCAAGATCGACCGGCGCGCGATCCGCGAACCGTACTGGGCGGGCGCCGAGCGCCGCGTCCACTGACCCACCCCAGGAACAGGAACCGCACCCGTGCCCTACACCCTCGAACCCACCTACGAGGACAACCCCCGTCTCCAGGAGCTGGTCGTCCGGTTGCGCGACTACCTCACCGACGAGCTCGTCCCCTACGAACGCGCGCACGGCATCACCCCCGAGAGCAGGCTCGACCGCCCCACCCTCGAACACGTCTGGAAGCGCAGCAGCGAGCTCGGCTTCTACGGCATCAGCCTGCCGCCCGAACTCGGCGGCCAGGGCCTGGGCTTCACCGAACTGTGTGCCCTCAAGGAGGAGCTGACCGCCTCCGGAGCCGCCCTGTCGCACTCCGTCCTCGGCGACATGGGCGGGCCGCTGCGGGTGGGCGCCATCGTGCAGTACGCCACCGAGTACCAGCTGGAGCGCTACCTCCTGCCGGTGATCCGCGGCGAACGCGCCTGCTGCTTCTCCCTGACCGAGCAGGACGCGGGCTCCGACGTGCGGCGCATGACCACCACGGCCGTCCCCGACGGCGACGGCTACGTCCTCGACGGGCACAAGGTGTTCAGCTCCGCCGCCCCCTTCGCCGACTTCGCGATCGTGGTCGCCCGGATGGCCGGCACCGACGAGGCGTACAGCGCCTTCCTGGTCGACCTCGACACCCCCGGCTGCCGGGTCCTCGACGGAGAGGTCCCCATGTCCGGCCAGCAGATGGAAGGCGACGTGGTCCTCGAGAACTGCCGCGTCCCGGCCGCCAACCTGCTCGGCGAGGTCGGCCAGGGCCTGCGCATCGGCATCGGGCGCATCACCCTCAACCGGCTGCTCCACTGTCCCTCGCTGATCGGCGCCGCCCGGCGCGCCTGGGATCTCTCGGTGGCCCACGCCAAGAGCCGGGTCGCGTTCGGGCAGCCGTTGCTCGCGCTGCAGGCCGTCCAGCACAAGCTCGCCGACATGGCCACCGAGATCTACGCGGCCCGGTCCATGGTCATGGCCACCGCAGCCAGTGCCGACCGCGGCGCGAACATCGCGGTGGAGGCCAACATGTGCAAGCTGTTCGCCTCCGAGGCGTGCTTCCGCGTCGCGGACCAGGCCGTCCAGATCCACGGCAAGACCGGCCTGACCCGCGGACACGAGGTCGAGCAGATCTTCCGCACCCTGCGGATGTTCCGGATCGTCACCGGAACCACGGAGATCCACAAGAACGCCATCGTCAAGGCGCTCGTCTGACCGGGCACCACCCGCTCTGAGCGCGGGGACCGCCGGCCGTGCACCCGCACGCCGGCGGTCCCCGCCCACACCGGACCGCCTCCCCGGGACCTTCGCCCCCGACTGTCGGGGCCCGCCCGACGCGACCACGGCGGCCCGCCGGCGTCACGACCCCCTGCTCCACCCCCACCCGCAGGAGTCACCCATGGCACCCCACCCCCTCGCTCCCCCGCTGGACCGCACCGGCGACGCGGCCGCCGATCCCCCGTACGACCGCCGCCGCGCCTGGCTGATCACCGCCATGATCGTGGCCTTCATGGTCATCAACTTCGCCGACAAGTCCGTCCTGGGGCTCGCCGCCGTCCCGATCATGGACGAGCTGCACATCGACAACAGCACCTACGGCCTGGTGTCCAGCGTCTTCTCGCTGCTCTTCAGCCTCTCCGGGCTCGTCGTCGGCTTCCTCTCCACCCGGATATCGAGCCGCCTGCTCCTGTTCGCCATGACCATGCTGTGGGCCGTCGCCCAACTGCCCGTCCTGTTCGCCGCCGCCGTCCCCGCACTGATCGCCGGCCGCGCCCTCCTCGGCGCCGCGGAGGGGCCCGCCGCCTCCATGTCCATGCACGCGCTGTACAAGTGGTTCCCGCCGAACCGCCGGGGTCTGCCCTCGGCCCTGCAGATCGGTGGCGCGGCCCTCGGGACGCTCATCGCGGCGCCCCTGCTCACCTGGGTCATCACCGGATTCGGCTGGCGATCGGCCTTCGCCTCGCTCGCCGTCGTCAGCGCGCTCTGGAGCCTGCTCTGGTGGCGGGTGGGCCACGACGGCCCCTTCGACCACGCCCGTACCACGCCCGCCGGGGGCACGCCGTCCGGTACGGCAGTGCCGTACCGGCGGCTGCTGACCACCGGCACCGTGCTGGGAAGCATCTCCAGCGCCTTCGGTGCCGCGTGGGCGCTCTCCCTCAGCCAGTCGTGGCTTCCCGCCTACCTCCGCACCGAGCTCGACATGAGTCCCAAGGCCGCCGCCAACACCATCAGCGCCGTCTCCGCCTTCAGCCTGGTCCTGCTGCTGGCCGTCTCCCCACTCATGGACGCTCTCAAGTCCCGTGGCGTGTCGAGCCGTTGGTCGAGCGGTGCCGCCCAGGGCGGTGCGGTCTGCGTGGCCGGCGGTGCGATGGCCGCCGTCCCCCTCACCGACGCCGCCCTTCCCCGGCTGCTCCTGATCGGGCTCGCCTTCGGCACCGTGGCCGTCGCCATCCCCCTGCACTACATGACCGCCGCCGAGGTCGTCCCCACCGCCCAGCGGGGCGCCCTCTTCGGCATCGTCGCCGCCACCGGCACCCTCCCCGGGCTCCTCGCCCCCTTCCTCACCGGCCGCCTGCTCGACACCGCGGCCGATCCCACCACGGGCTACCGCAGTGCCTTCCTCATCGCCGCGCTCGTGATGACGGTGGCGGGAGCTCTCGCCCTGATCGCCATCCGCCCCGAACACGACGCCCGGCGCCTGGAACCGGACCCGCCCGGACGCCCCTGAGACTCCTGTCGCGCTGCGGGCGAGAGCAGGGCCGACGGATGGTCGAGGGATCCGTACCGCAGCGCCGACCTGCCGACCCGCCCTTCGGCGTCCAGTTGGCCCGCCACCGGTGCGGGGAACCGCCCGCCCGGGAGCGGGAAGGCGGGACTCCGCCGACGCGGCCTACGGAAACGGCGTGGCAGGAGCCGCGTGCAGGGCGTCGTCGACGCGCTGCCAGAAGGCCTGGAAATCCGGCGAGGCCTCGCCATCGGCGGAGTACTGGGCGGAATGCGCCTTCAGCACCTCCATGTACTCCGGGGTGAGCAGAACGGTGAACTCCCACCTGTCGCGCCCGCCGTCCGCCGGGACGGCGCGGTCGCGCCCCGCGGCCAGTTCGCGCGAGATCATCCTGAGGTCGAGCAGGTACTCGGCGAGCCGGTCCCCCTCGGGCCGGTCCGCCCGCAGCTGCTCGGCGAGACGGTCCAGCAGCGCCTTCATCCGGTCGTAGTCCCGGTAGTCCAGTTCGACGGTGTAGCTGAACTCCCGCGTCTCCACCCTGTTCTCCCGGACCTTCCGGCACCACACCGGGGCCAGTTGCCGGGCGGACGGAGCCGTGCGCGGATCGGCGCCCACGCGTGCGGCGAACGCGCGCAGGTTCCCGTCGCCGATGCTCTCCTGGTACTCGCAGGCAACGGCCGGGAGGGTGACCCGGGTGGGCTGCAGGGTGCTGAAGTGCCGGAGGACGACCCCGTGTTCGTCCTCCGTCAGCGTCCCCCACTCGCCGTGGGCACCGCCGCACGCGTCCGCGAGTGCGAACAGGCAGGCCGCGATCGCGCTGCCCTCGTTGCCCTTCCACTCCCTCTCCAGCCACTGCTCAAAGGGCGACCTGGCATTCACCGGCTGCTCTCCTCCCCGCTCGCTCCGACTCGTGTTCCGCGCTGTCCCGTCGTCGAAGCGCTTCCTGCCGGCCAGTGCGCCGAGCCCCAGGGAGAGTCGCTTCTGGAGGCCGTCGAGCCGTGATCGAGCACCCCGGTTGCCGGCGTCGGCCGCCTTCTCGTACCACGTCAGCGCTTCGGCCGGGTTGCCGAGCCGCTCCTCGTAGAGCGTTCCCAGGAAGAGCGCGCCGATGACACTGCCGAGCTGCGCGGACCTCCCGTACCAGTGCATGGCCGTCTCGACGGCTTCGGGAGACGGCTCCTCCGGCCGCTCCCCACGCAGCCTGGCGCGCATGCGACCTTCGGCGATCTGCCCCAGGTGGGCCATCGCGTCGGCGTTCCCGGCGGCGGCGGCCAGGCGATGGAGCTGTTCGATCCTCGGCAGGTTCTGCGCCCCGTCGCCGCCGCTCCACTCCAGCTCCAGGCGGCGGGCGGCTTCGTAGGTCTCCCGGGCCTGCTCCTCGGTCAGGAGGCCGTCCGGCAGGGCGAACGCGTCGCGCGGCGGCGGCAGCTGCGGCGCGGTCGCGAAGTCGCCGGGGGACGCGAAGTGGTAGTGGATCCCGCCCATGACGACGCCGGCCTGCACGACCGACATCGACACCGCCGTCCCGACGGAGAGCTCGTTGCGGACCACGCCCGGCGTGACCGGCCCGGCGGCGTCCGGCCGGTTCTGCGCCGCCTCGTCCATGAGGTCACCTCACTCGCCGTGCTTCCGTCCGGCGTCGCCGCTGCCACCTGCCGGGGATGGGCCGAACGGGCACCTCGACAGCGCCCGTGCAGGGATGCTACCCGCGTCAACCCCGGTGCGAGGTACGCGTTCTGGCCAACCTGGCAGCGCGCCGCACCGCCCGGGTCCCGTGCGCGGGAGCCGGAGCCGCCGGGCAGGCCGCCCGTCCGTCCGGGTGAACCACGGCGTGCGGCGCCGGGAGGGAGCGCTTAGCGTGGCCCGGGGCACCCTGCCCGGCCTGCCGCCTCCCCCGGACAGGCGCGGCCGGCGCCGCGGGGCTCCTCACCTCCGGCTCCGCACCCGTCCCCTCAGGAGATTCCCGTGACCACGACGACCCCGCTGTCCGATCTCACCGGCGACTACGTCCTGGACCCGGCGCACACCCGGATCGGCTTCGTGGCCCGCCACGCGATGGTGACGAAGGTGCGCGGCGCCTTTCACACCTTCGACGGCAGCGCCCACCTCGACGGCACCGACCCGAGCCGCTCCACCGCCCGGGTGTCGATCACCTCCGAGAGCATCGACACCGGCAACGAGCAGCGCGACGGCCACCTGCGCACCAACGACTTCCTCGACGCGCCGAACCACCCGAAGATCACCTTCAGCTCGACCGGCGTCGAGCAGCTGAGCAGCACCGAGTACCGGGTCAGCGGCGACCTGACCATCAAGGGCACCGCCCGCCCGATCGCCATCGACTTCGAGTACACCGGCAACGCCCGTGACCCCTACGGCAACCTCCGGGTCGGCCTGGAGGGATCGGTCACCATCAGCCGGAAGGACTTCGGCATCACCTGGAACGCGGCCCTCGAAGGCGGTGGCGTCCTGGTCGGCGACAAGGTCGTGCTGGAGTTCGACATCTCCGCGATCAAGCAGGAGTGACGGTCGGGCGGAGACGCCCGGGGCCTGTGGCGGACACCCGCCGCAGGCCCCGCGCATGCGCCGCGCCCCTTCGAGGGCGCCCCGCGCGAGGCGCCGGTCAGGAGAGCACGGCGACCGCCTCGACCTCGACGAGCTGGTCGGTGTAGCCCAGCACCGTGACGCCGAGCAGGGTGCTGGGCGCGTCGTGGCTCCCCATGTACGTGCGATAGACCTCCCACACCTTCACCAGGTCGGCCTGGTCGGAGGAGGCGACGTAGACCGTGGTCCGGACGAGGTCGGTCAACGCGGCGCCCTCGTCCTCCAGCACGGTGATCAGATTGCGCATCACCTGGTGGGCCTGGCCCTCGAAGTCGCCCACCGCGACCGTCCGGCCCTCGGCGTCGAGCGGGCAGGCGCCCGCCAGCCAGAGCGAGCGGACCGGCGCGTCCACGGATGCGGCGTAGGCGTAGTCCACCGCCTGGGTGAGCCGGTCGTTGCGGATCAGCCGGACAGTACCGCTCATGGGGGCTCCATGGGTCGAACGGGTGTTTCCCCTCATCGTCGACAGGCTCCTGACCACACGTCAAACCATTTCACCGCCGGCGCACTCGACCACGGGCCGGCGTCGGACGCGGCTCCGACGGCGGCGTTCGCCCCAGGGACGGCCGGGCCCGGCTCGCTTCACCGATCCCCCGCGCCTCCCCCGCACCCCCGGTTCACCGTTGCGGGTGATGGCGGGTCGCACGTCCGGGGCCCGATCCTGGTGCTCCACGAGACAAAGGGGTCCCACCATGGTGCTTCGACTGCCGGGCCGGGGTGTCGGCCGCCGCCAGGTCCTGGGGCTGGCGCTGGGCGCGGGCGTCGTCCCGGCGCTCGCGCCCGCCGCGGCGCGGGCGGCGCCGGCAGAGGTGCCGCCCGCCACCCTGGGCCGCCGGGTCGCCGAGGTGGCGGCCGCACAGATCGGCGTGCCGTACGCGTGGGGCGGCGGCGACCGACTGGGCGCGAGCATCGGCTTCTGCGACGAGGAGAACGGCTACCTCGACGGCGAGTGCCTCGGCGAGCACACCGTCGGCTTCGACTGCAGCGGGCTGGCCCTCCACAGCTGGTACCGGGCCAGTGGCGGCGCCGTGGACCTCGCCCACTACACCGTCGCGCAGTACCACCGCTCGGCGCCGGTCGCCCCGGCCGAACTGCTCCCCGGCGACCTGCTCTTCTTCTCACGCCCGGACGCGCCGCTGCACCACGTCGGCATCCACGCGGGCGACGGCGCGATGATCCACGCCCAGCGCACCGGCACCCTCGTCGCCCGGCTCCCCGGCGTCCTCGAAGACCCGCGCTGGGCCGCCGAGTTCGCCGGCGCCCGCCGCCCGCTGCCGCTCGGCTGAGGACTGAGGGGCTGAGGGCTGAGGCACCCATCTGCGCGCCCCGACGGACACTTGATCGAGCTGCAGTCCTACTGACCACCGGGCGGCGTCGGCGCCGCGGGCGGGCCGCCCGCGGCGTCGGGGCCGGGCGGCACTACGGCGCGGCCTCCCACAGCTCGGCGCTGGACGCCCCGACCAGGGCCCCGATCCGGGCCAGTGCCTCCCCCGCCGGCATGGGATCGAGCCGGCGCCCGTCGCGCAGCCGCAGGGCCACCCGCCCGTCCGCCGCCTCCCTGGGCCCGATCACCGCCTGGTACGGGACCAGCCGGGCCTCCCGGATCCGCGCGCCCAGGCTGCCGTGCTCGGGCCCGGCGACCTCGGCCCGCAGCCCCTGGTCGAGGCAGCGCTGCCGCAACTGCGCGGCCTGCGGCACCTCCCCCTCGGAGAGGGGCAGCAGGACCAGCTGGGTGGGCGCCAGCCAGGCCGGGAACGCGCCGCCGTACAGCTCGATCAGATGGGCGACGACCCGCTCGACGCTGCCGATCACGCTGCGGTGGACCATCACCGGCCGGTGCCTGGCCCCGTCGGCACCGATGTAGTGCAGGCCGAACCGCTCCGGCTGGTGGAAGTCGATCTGCACGGTGGAGAGGGTGGACTCGCGCCCGGCGGCGTCGGCGATCTGGACGTCGATCTTCGGACCGTAGAACGCCGCCTCCCCCTCGACCGCCTCGAACGGCCCCCCGGAGCGCTCCAGCACATCGGTCAGCAGCGCGGTGGCCCGTTCCCAGAGCGCCGGGTCGGCCACGTACTTCCCGCCCTCGCCGGGCAGCGAGAGCCGGTAGCGGACGGGCCTGATCCCGAGCGCACGATGCGCCTCGCGGATCAGCTCCAGCGCGGCCACCGCCTCGTCGGCGGCCTGCTCGGGGGTGCAGAAGATGTGCGCGTCGTTCAGCTGGATCGCCCGGACCCGGGTGAGCCCGCCCAGCACGCCGGACAGCTCGGAGCGGTACATCCCGCCCAACTCTGCCATTCGTAGCGGAAGTTCACGGTAACTGCGGGCCCGGGAGCGATAGATGAGGGCGTGGTGCGGACAGAGGCTGGGGCGCAGCACGACCTGCTCGGCTCCCAGGTCCATCGGTGGGAACATGTCGTCCCGGTAGTGCGACCAGTGGCCGGAGATCTCGTACAGCTCGCGTTTGCCGAGCACCGGCGAGTACACGTGGCGGTAGCCGGCCCGCTGTTCGCGCCCCCGGACGAACTCCTCCAGGGTGTGCCGCACGGCGGCGCCGTCGGGCAGCCAGTACGGCAGGCCGGCGCCCATCAGCGGGTCGGTGTCGAAGAGGTCGAGTTCGCGGCCGAGCCGGCGGTGGTCGTGCATGGTGGCGGTCTCCACTCGATTCTGCGGGGTGACGCCTGCGGTGGGGCCCGCAGGCGGCGCCCCTCGGGCCGAGTGGACCGGGTACGACGAAGCCCCGGGGCACTCGGCCCCGGGGCTTCGGACTAGGTCAGCAGTCAGCGCGCCGGGACTCTCTCCGGCGTCGTCGTCAGGACGGCTGCAGCGCGCTTCATGCCTCCCACGGTAACAGCGCGCCGGCGCGTCCGGCCAGCCCTTTTCGCCGGGCCACTAATACCAGCTCGTGCAGAAGGTGAACCCACCGTCCGCATCACCACAGACCCGCGTCTGGTGAGGGTATCCGTCGTAGTACAGCGTATTGCCGGTTGTCACGGCGTCATACCCTTCGGCGTACAGGCGAAATCCCTTCCAGGTCGCCCCGCCATCAGTGGAATCGTCGATCCATACGCGCGCCCACCCACCGCTTGGATTCTTGATCAGTCCGGACACGTAGTCATGGCCATCCGGGCACCGGTAGATCTGCATCAGGATCACATTGTTGTTTCCGTCACCATTTCCCGCACCCTCTCCATAGTGGCACTGGCCTGCGCTGTAGGCCGAGGCCGAAGCGGGGAAGGCTGCGATTCCCGCCGTCAGGGCGATCAGTACCGCACCGACCCGGGCGATCTTGCGCGGCATGGAAACACGTGAGAATCGAGTCTTCATGATTTCCCCCTCGGATCGTCCTTACGCGTTCCACACTAGGAGCTCGTCCGGTGACAGGGAAGCGAAGCAGCTGCAGTGGCCGAAAGCAGGCCACGGCTCACGGCCGATCATCTCCCGAGCGCGATCGGCCCGGTGGCTGGCGGTCCGCTCGAATCCGATTCTCGTCCCGGCCTGGACCGGTACCCCGAGGCGGACACCGCTGGCGGAGCAGGCACCGGTTCAGGTCGCAGCCGTGGCCACTGGAGAAGCGACGTGCCCGATGCGCTGCGGGGGACGGAGTGGACAGAACACGCCAGCCTGGGCGGGCCCGTGGCCAAAGGGCTTCGACCGGGGAGCGCGCCGCGGAGCCGAGGCTTGCCGCGGCGCGCTGCTCTGCGGGCTCACGGTCGGCGCATCGGGCGGGGTTCGCCGAAGCGTTCCTCGAACTCGGCGTCGCTCAGGGCCCGGAGCTCCTCCCCGGTGATCCGGCCCGCCAGCAGGTCGGCGAGGAAGACCGGGAGCGGAGCGGCACGCATGGTGTCGCTGATCGCGCCGGGCACGGTGTGGACCTCGCTGTCGACGCGACCGTCGGGACGCAGGGTGTAGGTGCGGTAGCCGGGGCCCTGGAAGGTCCGGTTCACGTGATCGATGCTGAAGAAGGTCGACGGGCACACGTACACGGGGCGCCCCTCGAACTCGCCGGACAGGTCACCGTGCAGGTGGCCGGCGCCGATCGCCCGGATCCTGGGGAAATCACGTATCAGTTCGGTGAGTTCGCGGTAGCTCCGGACGTCCGGTGCGGTCGCGGCCAGCGGCGGCTGGTGCAGCCACACGAAGACGTGGTCCGCCCGGGTGGCGGCCAGGATCGCGCGGGCGCGATCCTCCTCGATCGGGGTGAGGCCGGGTTGGGCGGCCGCGTGCACCCGGTCGTCGCGGTCGCGGTAGGTGCCGTCGGCGGCGGCCTCGCGGCCGTGTGCGTTGGTGTCGAGGAACAGCATCAGCCAGTTCCCGACCCGGACGGCGGGTTCCAGGTGCACGTTGGGGCGGGGCAGGCACGCCTGCAGGGTGTCCTGCCGGTCGTGGTTCCCGGCGAGGCAGTAGACCGGGGTGGGGAGTGCGCCCAGGACCTCGCCCATCCGCTCGTACGCGGCCGGCTCACCGATGTCCGCCAGGTCTCCGGTGGCGACCACCATCGCGGCCCCGGTGAGCACCGGCGCCGCGTCGGCGAGGACCGCCGCGAGCCCGTCGTCGGGTTCGTGACCGACGAAGGTCCGGGCCCCGGGTGCGTCCCGGAAGTGAAGGTCGGAGATCTGGACGATGCCGATGACTCCGGTGTTCGGAGCGGCCGGGTCGGTGTGTCGCTTCATGCGCCCTCGCTTGCGGAAGATCATGCGTCTTTGCGCGGTCGCCCTCGAACGTAGACAAGTGGCACAACTGCCACATGGCAGTCATGCAAACTTCTGCCGGCCGCCGGCTTGCGCTACGGGGGCTCGTGACCTGGCCGCATCAACGTCAGCCGCGGCGCCGTCCCGGGGCGGCGCCCTCAGTGCAGTACGGCGCAGCCGCGCTCGGCGAGGGCCGTGAGCAGCCGGGGCGGCGGGGTCACGTCGTTCCACCGCAGGTCGAGCTTCTCCAGTGCGGGCAGCTCGGCCAGCCAGTGCGGCAGCGCGGTCAGCCGGTTGCTCCGCAGGTCCAGTCGGCGCAGCAGTGGCAGTTCGGCGAGCACCGGTGGGATCTCGGTGAAGGCGTTGTCCCGCAGGTCCAGCTCGCGCAGCGCGGTCAGACCGGCGGCGGAGGCCGGCAGAGCGGTCAACGCGTTGCCCCGCAGCCAGAGTTCGCGCAGCGCGCCGAGCCGGCCGAGGGTGTCCGGGAGACCGGTGAGCCGGTTGTGCTGGGCCCGTAGCTCCACGAGGGCGGTCATCGCGCCCAGCGCGTCGGGCAGTTCGCCGATCCGGTTCTCGCCGACGTTGAGGTAGCGCAGGGCGGCGAGCCCGCCGAGGCTGTCCGGCAGGGTGGTGAGCGCGTTGTCGTGCAGGTAGAGGAAGTCGCGCAGTCCGGCGAGTTCGCCGATCGCCTCGGGCACGGTGGTGAGTGCGTTGTGTCCGAGGTCGAGGGTGCGCAGTCGTTGCAACCGTCCGATCCCGGGCGGCAGTTCGGTCAGGCCGGTCTCGGCCAGGATGAGGACGGTCAGGTCGGTGCGGTCCCAGACGGAGTCCGGCACCGACCCGAGCGGCTGCCGCCAGAGGTTGAGGGTCAGGTCTGTCACCCGGGCATTCTCCCCGGCGGCGCGGCGGCCGACCATGCGGCGGGATCGGCCCCGAACCTCGCGGGCGGAGCCAACGGCGCGCTAGACGTGCAGGGTGCCGTCCAGGACGGTGACCGCGCTCCCGGTGAGGTGGACGCGGTCGCCGTGCAGGGCCGTTCGGACCAGGCCCGTCCGGGCGGACACCTGGAGGCCGACGAGCCGGTCACGCCCCAGGCGGGCCGACCAGTACGGGGCGAGTGCGGTGTGGGCGCTGCCCGTGACCGGGTCCTCCGGGATGCCCCGGGCGGGCGCGAAGAAGCGGGAGACGAAGTCGTACTCGCCCCCGGCCTGGTCGGCCGGCGCCGTGACGACGATGCCGCGGATGTCCTCGCGGAGCGTCAGGGCGGCCACCTCCTCCAGCCGGGGAGCCAGCGTGCGAACGGCGGCTTCGTCCGGCAGGACGGCCAGCAGGTCGCCCAGCGGGCCGGTGTGCCTGGTCGACTCGGGCTCGACCGTCAGTGCCTCGGCCAGTCCCTTCGGGGCCGGGACCTCCGCGCCGGGTGCGGCCGGGAAGTCCAGGGTGACGCCGCCGGCTTCGTCGGTGTGCGTGACGAGGACCCCGTGGTGACGGCTGCCGAACCGCACGGTGCCGAGGATGCCCCGCTCGGTGCGGAGCGCGTGTGCCGTGGCCAGGGTGGCGTGGCCGCAGAGGGTGGCCTCCACGACGGGGGTGAACCAGCGGATGGCCCAGTCGGCCTCGGCGTCGCCGGCCAACGGGAGGGCGAACGCGGTCTCGGAGTGGTTCAGTTCGGCGGCCACCTGCCGCATCCAGGTGTCGTCCGGCCACTCCCCCGCCGGCAGGAGGCACACACCTGCCGGGTTCCCGGCGAACGGACGGTCAGTGAAGGCGTCGACCACGTGAATTCGCATGGCCGGGACGATAGCGGCGGCTCCGACGGCCCACCATGGCCAATCGAGGATGATTGGCCTGGGTACGGAGCCGGCGGGTGGCAGGTCGGCCCGATGCGGTCCCGGGCGCCGGGCGGACGATCCTGGCGCCCGCCCGGCGCCCTGCGTGCGGGGCCGTGGCCCCGGCATGAGCCCGCGTCACATGTTGATCATGTGACCGGCCAGGCCGTGGATGGCCTCCTTGACCGCCTCGCCGAGCGTCGGGTGGGCGTGCACGTTGCGGGCCACCTCGTGCACGGTGAGGTCCCACTGCTGGGCCAGGGTGAGCTCCGGCAGCAGCTCGGTCACCTCGGGACCGATCAGGTGGGCGCCCAGCAGCTCGCCGTGCTTGCCGTCACTGATGACCTTGACGAAGCCGATCGGGTGGCCGAGGCCGTGCGCCTTGCCGTTGGCGGTGAACGGGAACTTGGCGACCTTGACGTCGTGGCCCAGCTCGCGGGCCTGCGCCTCGGTGTAGCCGAAGCTGGCGATCTGCGGCTGGCAGTAGGTGGCGCGCGGGATCATCGCGAAGTCGAGCTCCATGGTCTCGGCCCCGCCGATGGTCTCGGCGGCGATCACGCCCATCGACTCGGCCGCGTGGGCCAGCATCAGCTTCGCCGTCACGTCACCGATCGCGAAGATGTGGTCGACGCTGGTGCGGCCCCGGCCGTCGACGTCGATGGCGCCCCGGTCGGTGAGCTTCACCCCGGTGTTCTCCAGGCCGTAGCCGTTCACCCGGGGCGCGAAGCCGATCGCCTGGAGCACCTTGTCGGCCTCCAGCACCCGCTGCTGCCCGTCGCGGGTGACGGTGACCCTGACCTTGGCGGCCGGGTCGCTGTCGTCGATCGACTCCACCCGGGTGGAGGTGAGCACCTCGATGCCGAGCTTGCGGTACTGCTTGCCGAGCTCGGTGGAGACCTCGACGTCCTCCAGCGGCACCATCCGGTCGAGGAACTCGACGATGGTGACCTTCACGCCGTAGTTGTGCAGCACGTACGCGAACTCGACGCCGATCGCGCCGGCGCCCGCGATGATGATGCTGCCCGGCAGCTCCTCGGTGAGGATCTGCTCCTCGTAGGTGACCACGCGCTCGCTGAGGCTGGTGCCGGGGAGCAGCCGGGTGGTGGCGCCGGCCGCGATGATGCAGTGGTCGAAGGTGACGACCTCGAAGCCGCCGCCGGTCAGCGCGACCTGGAGGGTGCGGTCGTCGACGAAGGTGCCCCGGCCGTCGTACTCGGTGATGCCGTTCTTCTTCATCAGGTAGTGGACGCCCTTGACCCGGCCGTCGGCGACGGTCCGGCTGCGGCGGAACGCCTCGCCGAAGTCGAAGCTCACCGTGCCCTCGACCTTGATGCCGAAGGTCTTGGCCTCCTTGGTGAAGATGTGCGCCAGCTCGGCGTTGCGCAGCAGTGCCTTGGAGGGGATGCAGCCGACGTTGAGGCAGACCCCGCCCCAGTACTTGGCCTCGATGACGGCGGTCCGCAGGCCCAGCTGGGAGGCGCGGACGGCGGCGGTGTAGCCGCCGGGGCCCGCGCCGAGGACGACGACGTCGTAGTGCGTGCTCATGATGCTGACTCCTCCGAGGGTGTCACGGTGACGTGATCTCGGTGCCATGGTGTCAGGAGCCCGCGCGGCGCACTCATCGACCCCGGCCGATCGGCCTCCCGCCCGGGTACGGCCCGCCGGAGCCGGGCGGGGCACGGCGGGCAGGTCGGCGCACGGCCGGGGGCCCCGCACTGCGGCGGGGCCCCCGGGCGGTCAGGCCGCGACCTCGTGCGCGTGGCCCTCCTGCAGGCCGCCGCCGCTGCCGGCCTGGCCGTCGGTGTGCTGCGGCGTCACCGGCGCGTGCAGCGAGGAGAGGTCCCAGGCGTAGGTGCCGACGGCGTCGGCGATCACGTCGATGTTGACGTCGAAGGCCTTCATGTCGAGGTTGCCCAGGTTGTCGCAGGCCTTGTGGTAGCACTTGTCGAACGCCACCCCGGCGGTGCCGCCGTAACGCGCCGCCTGCGCCGCGGACTTGATCACCTCGGCGCCGGTGTCGGTGCCGCCGGCCGGGATGCCGGCGTCGATGAACGGGCCGTAGTCGGAGCGGCCGGTGAAGTCGGTGCCCTCGTGCGGCAGGCCCCGGCGGTCCAGGTAGTCGGTGATGCGCCGCTCCAGCTGCGCCGAGCCGTCCGGGCCGGGGCCGGAGCCGACGTGGTCGGAGTCGTCGCCGTCGTAGACGAACTGGGCGGAGTTGGGCGAGGCGATCATGTCGAAGTTCAGATAGAGCTTGATCTTCTTCTGCTCGGCCTCGGGGAGCGACGCCACGTAGGCCTCGGAGCCCTTGAGGCCGAACTCCTCGGCGGACCACCAGGCGAACCTGACCTTGTTCTTCACCGGCCGGTTGCCGAGGTTCTTCGCCACCTCAAGGACGCCCGCCGAGCCGGAGCCGTTGTCGTTGATGCCCGGGCCCGCCACCACGGAGTCGAGGTGGGAACCGATGACGACGGTGTTCGCCGGGTCGCCGCCGCGGGTCTCGGCGATGACGTTCCAGGTCTTGCGCTTCTCCATGAAGGTGCGGATGTCCAGGCCGACGGTGACCGGGCCGGCCGCGGCCTTGGCGACCAGCGCCTCGCCGGCCGCCTTGCCGATCCCGCCGGTCGGGAGCCGGCCGGCCGTCGGGTCCCCGAGGGTGCCGTTGAGGTCCCCGTCGGTGTTGTTGTACACGATCGCGCCGAGCGCGCCCGCGTCCGCCGCCGCGGCCGCCTTGACGGCGAAGCTGCAACCGCCGCGCTTGATCAGCGCGATCCGGCCGGTGAACGCGCCGGCCGCGTAGTCGCCCGCCTCGCAGCCGGTGGTGTCGTCCGCCGGTACGACGGCGAGCGGGGCGGTCAGACCGCCCTCCGGGCCGCCGACGGAGTACGTCATGGCGATCACCGGCACGTCCTCGGCCTGCGGCGACACCACGCTCAGCCGCTGCGCGAGCGCCTGGAAGAAGGTGTACTCGAACTCCTGCTTCGACACCTTCAGCCCGGCCTGGCGGGCCTGGTCGTAGACGTAGCGGGCGGACTCGTCATGGCCGCGCGAGCCCGCCACCCGGTTGCCGCCGTTACGGTCCGCGATCCGCTGGAGCGCCGCCAGCGTGCGGTGGGCACTGCCCGCGCTGCTCTCGTCGACGAGCCTTGCGGCAAGCTTGGCGCCCTTGCGGCCCGGGTCCGGATCGGCCGCGGCGCTCCCGGTACCGACCAGCAGCAGGGGGGTCACCAGGGCCGCCACCGCCAGCGCGGAGCTCGCGACCCGGCGGGTCCGGGCAGTCCCCGGGCGGGGTGAGGCGGTCGGGCGGCTGGTCCGAGCATTCACGGCAAGTCCTTCCGAGAGTCCATGGAGATCCCGATTTGACATGCTCGGAGCCACATTTCCAACCCTGACGCGAAAGCTGACCGGATGCGGACATCCGACCGCGCGGTGATCCTGGAGGGGTGGGGTCGTCTCATCCAGGAGTGTGACCGAATGTCCATGATCGACAAGATCAAGCAGATGCTGAAGGGCCACGAGGACCAGACCGACAAGGCCGTCGACAAGGCGGGCGACGCCGTCGACCAGCGGACCGAGGGCAAGTACAGCGGCCAGGTCGACACGGCCCAGGAGAAGGCCAAGGAGCAGTTCCGCGACCAGCCGCCCCAGTAGCCCGCCGGCACCGCTCGGCCACCCGTGCAACGGACACCCCGGTCCGGCCCGCGCGACCACGCGCACGCCCGGACCGGGGTGCCGTACGTTCGCCCCCCGCACGACGGTCCCCCGAGCAGCCCCGTGCACTCCGCGAGCACCCCGGGCATCCCCAGGCACCCCTCGAACGGCTGCGCCCCGAGCGCCCCTCCGGACACCTTCCGACCCCCTCCCATCAGGAGGGCTTTGCACACTCATTACCATTGGCACGGTAGCGCTTCCGCGTGTCGCACGCGGTGCGGCGCCGGCCGGCCCGTCGGGGCCGCCGGCCGCCCGCCGGGCCGGCCCTGTTCCGGCAGCTGTCGCGCACGCCAGCGGGAAGCCCTGACGAGAGGACAGCCGCCGTGTCGATCCCCCGTGTCCGGACCACTCCCCTGCCCGGCGTCGGCGTCCAGTACGACCTGACCACCCGAGAACAGCGGCACCTGTCCGTCATCGCCCACCGGGACGGCTCACGCAGCCTCAACGTGTACCGCTCGGACGACCCCGACGCCTGCGCCCAGGCGTTCCGGCTGACGGCCGAGGAGTCCACCGCCCTGGTCGACGCCCTGACGCCCGCTCACCACAACCCGGGCCTGCTGCACACCACCGACCTGGGCCTGGTCGCCGAGCGCCTCCCCGTCGACGGCACCTCCCACTGGAACGGCCGGCTGCTCGGCGAGACCCGGATGCGCACCGCGACCGGCGCCTCGATCGTCGCCGTGCTGCGCCGCACCGGCGCCGTCCCCTCCCCCGCACCCGACTTCCGGCTGGCCGGCGGCGACATCCTGATCGTGATCGGCACCCGCGAGGGCGTGGACGCCGCCGCCGCGATCCTGGGCAGGGAGTGATCGGATGCACACCGCCAGCGTCTTCATCGAACTCGGCTCGGTCATCCTGGTGCTGGGCCTGCTCGGCCGAATAGCCGGCCGGTACGGTTTCTCTCCCATCCCGCTCTACCTGCTCGGCGGACTGGCCTTCGGCAAGGGCGGGCTGCTGCCGCTCAGCGCCAGTGAGGAGTTCGTCGCCACCGGCGCCGAGATCGGCGTCGTCCTGCTGCTGTTGATGCTGGGTCTGGAGTACACCGCCGCCGACCTGGTGACCAACCTGAAGGCCCAGTACCCGGCCGGCGCCGTCGACTTCCTGCTCAACGCGCTGCCCGGCGCGGCGGCCGCGCTGCTGCTCGGATGGGGCCCGGTCGCCGCCGTGGTGCTGGCCGGTGTCACCTGGATCTCGTCCTCCGGGGTCATCGCCAAGGTGCTCGGCGACCTCGGCCGGCTCGGCAACCGGGAGACCCCGGTGATCCTCAGCATCCTGGTGCTGGAGGACCTGGCGATGGCCGTCTACCTGCCGATCCTGACCGCACTGCTGGCCGGCGCCGGGCTGCTCGCCGGCTCGCTCACCCTCGCCATCGCGCTCGCCACCGCCGGCGCCGTGCTCTTCGTCGCACTCCGCTACGGTCGGGTGATCTCGAAGTTCGTCTCGCACGACGACCCGGAGAAGCTGCTGCTGGTCGTCCTCGGGCTCACCCTGCTGGTCGCCGGCCTCGCGCAGCAACTCCAGGTGTCGGCGGCGGTCGGGGCCTTCCTGGTCGGCATCGCCCTCTCCGGCGAGGCCGCCGAGGGCGCGCACACCCTGCTCAGCCCGCTGCGGGACCTCTTCGCGGCGGTCTTCTTCGTCTTCTTCGGGCTCAGCACCGATCCCACCAGCATCCCGCCCGTCCTGCTGCCCGCGCTGCTGCTGGCCCTGGTCACCGCGCTCACCAAGGTGGCCACCGGGTACTGGGCCGCCCGCCGTGCCGGGATCGCCGAACGCGGCCGCTGGCGGGCCGGCGGGGCGCTGGTCTCGCGCGGGGAGTTCTCGATCGTCATCGCCGGCCTGGCCGTCACCGCGGGCATCGAACCCGAGCTCGGACCGTTCGCCACCGCGTACGTGCTGATCCTGGTGGTCACCGGACCGCTCGCCGCCCGGTACACCCAGCCCGCTGTGGAGCGGCTCGGAGCGCTGCGCGGCCGCGGGCGCTGGGCACCCGCCGTGCGGGACGCGCCGGCCGCCGAACGGCTGCCGGGGACCGGCCCGGAGGACGGAATCGCGCCGGAGGGTGCCGCACCGGACGGACCCGCGAAGGACGGACCCGCGCACGACCGGTTCGCACCGGACGGACTCACGCCGGACGGACTCGCGAAGGACGGACCCGCGCGGGGCGAACTCGCGCACGACGGACTCGCGCAGGAGCAACCGGCCAACGGACTCCCGCGCTGACCACGGCCCCGGGGGCGGATCAGGAGGCCCGATCCGCCCCGGGGTCCACGCCCGGCCCCGCGGCCGGCTCCGCCCGCGGGTGCGCCGTCGGGCCCGCCGCCCGGTCCGCCCCGGGCTCGGGCTCGGGCCGGGCACCGCAGTTCGCGCAGGGCTCCGGCCCGGTCCGCTCGCGCAACCGCCCGCACTCCGGGCAGACCCGGTCCAGCCAGCAGGCCGGTTCGCCGACTTCGTCCATACCGCCGATTCTGCCCGGCCCACCCCTGCGACGGCGAGTAGACACTGTCTACTCCACCCTGGTAGACAGTGTCCATGAACGATCAGGACACGGGCCTGCGGGCCCGACTGGTGGCGGCCGGCGTCGAACTGGTGACCGGCGAGGGCGTCCACGCGCTCACCCTGCGCGAGATCGCCCGCCACGCCGGCGTCTCGCACGGCGCGCCGCGCCGCTACTTCGCCACCCACGTCGAGCTGCTGTCCGCCATCGCCCGGCACGGCTTCGACGAACTGGCCGCCGCCCTCGCCGCCGCGGACCAGGCCGCGGGCACCGGCCCGCGCGAACGCCTCGCCGCCCTCGCCCGCGCCTACCTCGACTACGCGGCCGCCGCGCCCGGCATGTTCGAGCTGATGTTCCGTCACGACCTGCTGGAGGGCAGCGGCATCGGCCTGCGGCAGACCAGCCTTCCGCTCTTCGAGACCTTCACCCGCCTGGTCGCCCGGGTGCGGCCGCCGAGCGGTGCGGAGCCCGCGGCCGTCGCCGGTGCGCTCTGGGCCAATCTGCACGGCCTCGCCCAGCTCCGTGCCTGGGGCAGTCTGCAACTCGCCACCGGCGGCGACGACATCGAGCCGCTGCTGCGCGCCGCCCTGGCCGCCCACCTCGGCCCGGAGGAACGGTGACCACGTCCGCGCGCCAACGCCTCACCCTCGCCGGCAGCATCACCGGCGCCTCGATCGTGGCACTGGACGGCACGGTGCTCACCGTCGCCCGGCCCACGATGCAACACGACCTGAACGCCTCCTTCACCGCCGTGCAGTGGACCAGCACCGCGTACCTGATCGCGGTCGCCAGCCTGCTGGTCTTCGCCGGGCGGCTGGGCGACCGCTACGGCCACCAACGCGTCTTCGCCATCGGCGTGCTGGGCTTCGCCGCCACCTCGGCCGCGATCGGCCTGGCGCCCGGCGTCGGCTGGGTGATCGGCCTGCGCGTCGCCCAGGGCGTGGCGGGCGCGCTGCTGCAACCGGCCACCCTGGGCATGCTGCGCGCGGCCTACCCGGCCGACCGGCTCGCCATGCCGATCGCCCTGCGCACCAGCGCGATCGGGCTGGCGGCCGCGGCCGGACCGGTCGTCGGCGGGGCACTGACCGCCCAACTGGGCTGGCGGGCCGTCTTCTTCCTCACCGTCGCCCCCGCCGTCGCGGCCGGGCTCGCCGCCCTGGCGGTGCGGATTCCGCAGCCGCCCGCCGACCCGGCGACCGGATCCCCGCGTTCGCTCGACCTGGCGGGCGCGGGCCTGCTCGCGGCGGCGCTGGTCTGCCTGGTGCACACGCTCGTCGGCGTGCCCGAGCACGGCCGGACGGCCACCACGCTGTTCGGCCTCGTCGCCGCCGCACTGCTCGGCTTCGCCTTCTTCCACCAACAGCGACGTGCGGCGCACCCGTTGCTGCCGCCGAGGGTGATCGCGTCGCCCACGGTCAGGTCCGCGCTCGGGGTACTGCTGACCGCGTCCGCGGCGCTCTTCGGGACACTGTTCCTGGCCACCTACTTCCTGCAGGACGTACTCGGCCTGGACCCGTTCCAGTGCGGGCTCCGGGCGCTGCCGCTGGCCGTCACCATGGTGGCCGCCGCCCCGGCCTCCGCCGTGCTGATGCGCCGCCACGGGGCCCGCGCCACGGCCGGGGCGGGAATGCTGCTGGTCACGCTCGGCGCCGTGCTCGCCGCCCGGTTCGACGAGTCGTCCGGAGCCCTCGCGACCGGCAGCAGCTTCCTCCTGCTGGGCACCGGGTTCGGCACGGTGATGGTCACCGCCACCGCCGTTCTCGTCCGCGATGCCTCGGTGGCCGACGCGGGCGTCGCCGGGGGCCTCCAGCAGACCGTGATGAACATCGGCCCCACCCTCGGCACGGCCGCCGCGACCCTGCTGAGCGCGGGCCGGCCGCTCCTGACCGCCATGGGCCCGGCCCTGCTCACCCTCGCGGCCGTGGCCGCCGTCGGCGCCCTGCTCACCACCCGGCTCCCGGGGCAGGCCCGGGCAGCGGTGGCCGAGGTGCAGCGGCCGGGCTGACCGCGCCGAGCACTCACAGCGGGTGAGTCGGGCGCAGGTCGAGGGGCCGTGGCGTCATTCCGCCGGCGCCGACGACCGGTTGACCCCGGTCCCCGACCCGGCCGGTGCGGCGG
The DNA here is from genome assembly GCF_042882445.1 of Kitasatospora sp. NPDC058218. Classification (NCBI taxonomy): domain Bacteria; kingdom Bacillati; phylum Actinomycetota; class Actinomycetes; order Kitasatosporales; family Streptomycetaceae; genus Kitasatospora; species Kitasatospora sp. NPDC058218. The sequence continues at coordinate 101,531 of NZ_JBHVWC010000005.1, forward strand.
GGCCGGCGGGGTGGGCCGGTGCTGCGGCGCCGGCCGGTGCGGACAGCCCCGGCGGTACGGGCCGTCGGCGGTTCACCGCCGGCAGGCGCATCAGGCCCAGTTGCGTCACCGCGCCGATCGACATGCCGGCCCAGAGGCCGTCCACCCCGAACGGGCCCGACAGCGCCACGCCGGCGGCGAGTTGGACGGTGAGCCCGAGCAGAACGGCCACCACCAGCGCGCGGCCCGCCCCGGTGGCCTGGAGCACGCCACCGAGCGCCACCACCAGGGCGTACGGCAGCAGGTAGAGCCCGGCCATCCGCAGGAAGCCGACGGACTGGGCGGCCAGCGCCCGGTCCTCGGTGAACAGCGCGGTGACCGGCACCGCCAGCGCCGCGCAGAGCACGGCGGCGCCCGCGCCGAGGGCTCCGGCCAGCCGGGCGGTGTCGCGCCCCAGGGTGCGCAGCCCGTCCGCGTCACCCGCGCCGGTGAGGCGGGCGGCCTCGATGGCGGCGGCCTGCCGCACGGCGTAGAAGGACATCGTCACGATCAACAGCACGCGGTAGCCCACCCCGTAGCCGGCGACGGCCGGGACGCCGAAGGCCGCGACCAGGCCGAGCTGGGCCGTGCCGACGCCCATCCGGGCGGTGAAGTCGAAGCCGAACGGCGCGCCGGCGAAGACGATCCGGCGGGACTCCGGCAGGAGCCCGCCCGCCGGGGCGCTCAGCCGCTGCCGCCGCCGGAGCAGCACCGTGACGGCGAAGGCGGTGGCGCGCGAGGCGGTCAGCGCGACGGCCGCGCCCGTCACGCCGAGCGCCGGGAGCGGTCCGGTGCCGAAGATCAGCAACGGGTCGAGGAGGAGCAGCAGGGCATTGCCCAGCAGGGCGAGCCGCATCGGCGTCCGGGTGTCACCCGTGCCCTTGAAGAGTTCGTCGGCCACCCGCTGACCGAAGAAGAGCCCGACCGCGGGAAAGGAGACCGCGAAGTAGTCCGCGGCGAGTGCGGCGGCGGGGCCGTCCAGGAAGGCCTCCGCGATCGGGTGGCGCAGCAGGAAGCCGGGCACCGCGAGCACCAGGCTGCCGCAGGCACAGAGCCGCCAGGCCGCCCGCGCGGTACGGCCGGCCGCCGCGAGGTCCCCGGCGCCGACGGCGTGCGAGATCCGCACGGTGGTACCGGAGCCGACCACCAGGATCAGACCGAGCAGCAGGTTCTCGACGGTGCCGGCGAGGGTGACGGCGGCGACGGCCGAGCCGCCGAGCCGGCCCACCCAGAACGTCCCGATGACCGTGGCGATCACCCCGGACAGGAGCCCGGCGTAGACCGGCCCCGCCAACCCGATCAGCCTCGACAGGTGCCCTCGCATGGTCGCTCCCCCGGTTCCGTCGGCTCCACGACCTGCTCAGCCGTGTGCTCGCCGCCTCGCCCTCACTATCTCGAATAGAGATACCTCGTTTCGATGCACATCGGCAAGAGGTAGCATGACGGCCGGACGGAGCGCGCGACGACGGAAGGGCTTCACCGGTGCTCACCCTCGCGATCCTCGGCTTCCTGTACGACGAGCCGCTGCACGGCTACGAGTTGAAGTCACGGATCACCGGCCTGACCGGTCATGTCCGGCCCGTCAGCGACGGCGCGCTCTACCCCGCCATCGCGCGCCTGGAGAAGGCCGCACTGCTGGAGCGCCACCAGGAGCCGGGCAGCGGCGCCGTGCCGAGGCAGATCCTGGAGCTCACCGCCGACGGCCGGGCCGAGCTGGAGAGCCGCCTGGCCGACCCGGCCGAGGCCGAGATCTCCGACCAGATCCGCTTCTTCACGGTGACCGCCTTCCTCGACCGCCTCACCGACCCGGCCGCGCAGGCCGCGGTGCTGCGGCGGCGGCTGGCGTTCCTGGAGGCGCCGAGCAGCTTCTTCTACGACGCGCAGGGCCGGCCGGTCACGGCCGAGCAGGAGCCCAGCCCGTTCCGGCGGGGCATGCTGCTGGTCGCACGCGCGTCCGGCGCCGCCGAGCGGGCCTGGCTGGTCGCGACGATCGCCGAGCTGGAGCGCGACCGGGCCTCCTCCTGAGCCGGGCCGTGGGGCCGGGCTTCGGACCGGACCTCGGACCGGACCTCGGCCGGGCCTTCTCATCCGGGTCGCCGAGGGCGTGCGGGGGTCGGCGGACAGGGGTGCGAAATGATCCGTCGAATCCCGTTCCGACCCTGGCGCAGCAGGGCGTTGTCGTCGCTATGATGATCCGCCTCACACCATGGCGCCGCCGCGGGGTGAACCGTACGCGCCGGGCCATGCCCGCACCCCTGGAGGCCGCCGTGCCCACTGCCGACACCGGAACCGCCCGCCCGCAGCACCTGACGCGGGACGGCATCCCCGGCTGGTTCTTCAAGGTCGACCAGGAGGCCTTCGCCCACTTCCTCGCCGAGCAGAGCACGGCGGGCCGCACCGGCGACATCCTCGAACTGGGCACCTACCTCGGCCGGAGCGCCGTCCTGCTCGGCGACCACCTCCGGTCCGGCGAACAGCTGACCGTCTGCGACCTGTTCGACTCCGAGGCCGGCGACGCCGACAACGCCGCCGAGATGACGATGTCCTACCGCAAGACCCTGACCAGGACCGCCTTCGAGTCCAACTACCTCGCGTTCCACCCGCAGTTGCCGGTCATCGTGCAGGCCCCCACCTCGGTGCTGGCCGACCACCGGATCCCGGACGGCAGCTGCCGCTTCGTCCACATCGACGCCTCGCACCTCTACGAGCACGTCGCCGGGGACATCGAGGTGGCCCGGGCCGCGCTGGGCGAGAACGGACTGGTCGCGCTCGACGACTACCGCTCGGAACACACCCCCGGCGTCTCGGCGGCGGTCTGGCAGGCCGTGTTCACCGGCGGGCTGCGGCCGGTGCTGCTCACCCCGATGAAGTTCTACGGCACCTGGGGGGACGCCGAGGCGCTGCAGCGGGTGCTGCTCGCCCGGGACTGGCGGGCCGGCGGCTACACGGTGGACGAGGACTCCATCGCCGGTGCACGGGTGGTGCGGCTGAACTACGCGGTCAAGCCGGGCTCGGTCCAGCCGCACCGCTCGGCCCCCCGGCGCCTGGCGCTGGACCTGCTGCCTCCGGTCGCCACCCGCGCGACCAGGCGGCTCCTCCAGGCACTGCGCGACCGCCGCGCCACCAGGCCGGTGGTCCGGACCGGCTGATCCGGCCGCCGGCCCGAACCGGCCGGGCCGCCGGGCGCCGTCCGGTCCCGTCCGGTCCCGGCCGGGCCTCGACCTGGTAACCGGTCGGGGCCCGGGCGACCGGCGTCGACCGCGGTCGGTAGGGTGTCGCGATGCACCGAACCATCACCCTGCCGACCCGCGCCGAGCTGCTCGGATGAGCGCCTTCGTCCCGCCCGAGCCGCCGGCCTTCGCCGCCGCCTCGCCGCGCGAGCGGACCGCGCGGATCGTCACCGAGACCCTGGCGCCGGCGCACCTGGTCATCGCCCTCCTCCTGCTCGTCGGCGCCCACAGCACCGAGGGCTGGTCGGGGACCGGCTGGGGACTGCTGGCCGCACTGTTCTGCGGCGTGGTCCCGCTGGGCATCATCGCCCTCGGGGTGCGGCGCGGCACACTGACCGACAAGCACATCCGGATCCGCCGCCAGCGCGTCGTCCCGATGGCCGCCAGCCTGCTCTCGGTGGTGGCGGGTGTGGCACTGCTGTACGCGCTGGACGCTCCCGCGGAGGTGGGCGCCCTGGTCGTCGCGATGCTGGCCGGTCTGGTGTCGGCGCTGGCCGTCACGGTGTGGTGGCAGGTCTCCCTGCACAATGCCGTGGCCGGCGGCGCCGCGATGATCCTGGTGCTGGCGTTCGGCCCGGTGGTCCTGCCGCTGGCGGCGGCCGCGCCGGTGGCCGTGGGCTGGTCGCGGCTGGTGCTGAAGGCCCACACACCCGCGCAGGTACTCGCCGGGACAGCGCTCGGCGGCATCTGCGCGCTGGTGTTCACGCTGCTGCGCTGAGCCCCGGGCGCCCTCGGCGCCCCCTCCTCCCCAACCACCCCACCCGTCACCGCCGTTCCCCGATAGGGTCGGCGGGTCGCTGTCGGGCCGGGCCTTGAGGAGGGTCTCCGTGGAGCCGTTCACGCTGCCGGACACGGAGCGGCTGCCCGAGGCGCTGCTCGAACTCGCCGTCCCGTTCGACGAGGTGAACGCCGTCCTCGCCGTGCGCACCGCGCTGGCCCGGGACCGGGGGCTGCGGACCGCCTTCGACGAGGTCCTGCGCGAGCAGTCGGCGGCGGTCGGGACGGTCGGTCGGCCCTCCGGATTCGCCGGCGGCCGGCCGGCGGGGTTCGACGGCCCCGGGCACCTCCTGACCCTGCTCTTCGTCGCCCTCGCGCCGCACACCCGGGCGTACCACCGTGCGCTCGGGATCAGCCCGGCGGTGACCCGGACCACGCTGGCCGATCTCGGCCGGCAGCTGGTGGTGAGCCGTTGGCGGGGCCACCCCGGCGGCCTGGGCAACCCCGCCTGGCTGACCCTGCACTTCCGGGGCGAGCTGTACCAGCTCGGACGGCTCCAGTTCCAGCGCAAGCGGCTCACCGGGCCGGACGCCGAGGCGGCCGCCGAGGCCGGGTTCGGCCCCCGGTGCCTCCAGCTCCACATCCCCGACCACTGCGGCCCGCTCTCTCCCGAGGCCTGCGACCGCGCGCTCGCCCGGGCCCGCGGGTTCTTCGCCCGGCACTTCCCCGGCGAGCCGTACCCGGCGGCGTGCGTCTTCTCCTGGCTGCTCGACCCTCAGCTCGGCCGCTACCTGCCGGCGGACTCCAACATCGTCCGGTTCCAGCAGCGGTTCACCCCGCTCCGCCCGCCCGGCGAGCCGGAGGACGACAACCCGCTCCGCTACGTCTTCGGGGACTCCGGCCAACCGCTGGACTCGCTGCCCCGGGACACCCCGCTCCAGCGCGCCCTGATCGACCACCTGCGCGCGGGCGGCCACTGGTACGTCGCCGGCGGATGGCTGAGGCTCGGCGACCACGGCGGCTGACGCGGGCCCGGTCCTGCAGGGGCGGCGGGCCGGGATCCGGGGCCGACCGCGGCGCCGTCACCGCGCGGCCGGTGCGGGCCGCGACGCGAGGGGTCGTCCCCGTCGATCCGCCGGGGGCCGGGCGGTGAGCGAGGTGGGCGGCCCCGGCGTCCGGGCGGAGGCGCGACCGACCTGCCGGATCGTCATCACGTGCTGCACTTCCCCTGCTTCTCGGCAGAAAGGCCGGCGGTACATACCGTCAGCCTCACTGTGACGGCGTCATGAATCATCGCGCTCCACAGGAACCGACGACGCTTCTGCTCACGGCTCTCGCCGGTGCCCCGCGCCACGGCTACGCACTGATCACCGAGGTCGCCGAGATCTCGGGCGGCCGGGTCGAGCTCCGCGCCGGCACGCTCCACGGGGCCTTCGCGCCCTCACCGAGACCGGCACGGAGTCCTCGCGGCCGAGGCCGAACGCCTCCAGACCCCCCTGGGGGCCGAGCGCCGCCCCGCCACCGACTTTTCCCATGCCAGTCATATCAATATGAGCATTCATCACTCACACGAGGGAACTTCCTTTAAAGATTTGCCCACGGAACATTAAAGGCCGCATAGTGAGAACGCCTCATTTGGCCCTAGCAATGGCCAAGTTCAGGCAAAGTCCCGTGCGCGTCGCGTGCGGGGTGGCGACCAGCTGCCGGCTGGTCGAGCCACCCTCAGCGCCGCGCCCCACCTTGGCAAGTGAGGAGAAGGCAGTGCTTCACGGAGACATGGCGCCGGGCTACGGACAGCGCCTCCGCGAGGACATCGCGGCCCAGGGAACGACCCCGCTCATCGGCGTCTACGACATGTATTCGGCGTCGATCGCGGCTGAACACTACAACGGCATGTTCGTCTCGGGATTCGGCTTCGCGGCCTCCTACTACGGCCTGCCCGACATCGGCTTCATCGCCTGGCCGGACATGGTGGCCTTCGTCGAGCGGCTGCGCGGGGCATTCCCGCAGCACCACCTCCTGGTCGACATCGACGACGGTTACGTCGATCCGGAGGTGGCCTGCCACGTGGTGCGCAGGCTGGAGCGGATCGGCGCCTCCGGCGTCATCCTGGAGGACCAGAAGCGCCCGCGCCGCTGCGGTCACGCCGACGGCAAGCAGGTACTGCCGCTGGAGGAGTACCTGGAGAAGCTCGATCAGGTACTCGCCGCCCGCACCGACCTCCTGGTGGTGGCCCGGACGGACGCCACCGAGGAGAGCGACATCCTGCTTCGGGCCGAGGCGCTCGCCGCCACCGACGCCGACGTCGTCCTGGTGGACGGGGTGCGCAGCGAGGAGTGGATCGGGCGGATCCGGCAGGTCGTGGGCGACAAGCCACTGCTGTTCAATCAGATCGCCGGGGGCAAGTCTCCCCGGCTCTCGCTGTCCGAGCTGGGAGAGCTCGGCGTGGACGTCGCCATCTACAGCACTCCCTGCCTGTTCGCCGCACACCGCGCGATGGACGAGGCGCTGGCCGGACTGAAGGTGGCCGACGGCCGGCTGCCGGCCCCCGCCGAGGAGAGCCCGCAGATCGGCGTCCGCGAGTCCACCGAGCTGCTGGAGCGGAACATCGCCCGCCCGCGCCGGCGCGAGGCGGTGCGGGCGTGACGTCGGCGGTGCGCGGGTCCGTCCCGGGTGGCGCGCTGCCGGGTGGCGCGCTGCCGGGGGCGGCGGCCCTGTGGCGCCTGGCCGTCGCCGGGCTGCTCGGGGCATGGGCACTGCTCGGCTGCGCCGCGTCGCCCGCAGTGGCCGGCGGCAGTCTGATCACGGTGATCGACAATTCGCATGCGGACTCGCTGGTGAGTACGGACTCCCTCCTGGAGATCGACAAGGCGGGCAACCTCCAGACCGGACAGGGCACGGCAGGCAGCGACCACGGGCCTGCCAATGCGCTGGTGGGCACGGTGTTGGGGCTCGCTCCGGTCAGTGCGGCCGACTCGGCGGCAGGGAGCGGCGAATGAGCGGCGGGCTCCGGCACCGGGCGCCTGGACCCGGTGCCGGTGGGCCCGACCTTCCGGAGACGGCAACCTCGGAGACGGCAACCTCGGAGACAGTCACCTTGGAAACAGTCGCCTCGGAATCGGAAGGCCGGGAGGCCGAGGTCCCGGGGTGCGGGCCACCCGTACCGGGGGCAGTGCCAGGTACGGCATCGGGTACGGCACCGGACACCTCAGTGGCCGCCGCTCCCAGGCCGGGCCCGAACCGGCCCGGGCTCCGGCTGCGGGGCCTCGACCCGTACGTGGCGGCGCTGGCGGGCACCGTGCTGCTCGCCGCGCTGCTGCCGGCCACCGGACGGACCGCCCATGCGGCCGAGCTGGCCTGCGATCTCGCGGTCGGGCTGCTCTTCTTCCTCTACGGCGCCCGGCTCTCCGCCCGTGAGACGTTGGCCGGGCTGCGCCACCTCCGGCTGCACGGGCTGGTCCTGGCCTGCACCTTCGTCCTCTTCCCCCTGCTCGGGCTCGCCAGCGCCGCACTGACGCCCCGGCCGCTCACCGAACAACTGCAGACCGGGGTGCTGTTCCTCTGCCTCGTTCCGTCGACGGTGCAGTCCTCGGTGGCGCTCACCGGCGCCGCCCGGGGCAACGTCCCGGCAGCGATCTGCGCGGGCACCTACTCCAGCCTGGCCGGCCTGCTCCTCACACCTCTGCTGGCCGCCTGGCTACTGGGCGCTCACACCACGCTGTCCGCGGACGGCCTGCTGCGAATCGGTGTGCAACTGCTCGCTCCGTTCCTCCTCGGGCAGGCGCTGCGCCCACGCATCGGCAGCTTCCTGGCCCGGCACAAACGGCTCCTGACCCCGGTGGACCGGGGCTCGATCCTGCTCGTCGTCTACACCGCGTTCAGTGCGGCGGTGGCCCAGGGCATCTGGAGCATGACCACTCCCACCGCGCTGCTCGGTCTGCTGGCGGTGCTGCTCGTGCTGCTCGCCGCCACCCTCGGCTTCGCCCGGCTCGGCGCGCACCTGCTGGGGCTCGACCGGGCGTCCGGCATCGCGGCCGTCCTCTGCGGTTCGCAGAAGAGTCTGGCGAACGGCCTGCCGATGGCGACCGTCCTGTTCGGACCGCAGGCCGGGCTCCTGGTCCTGCCGCTGATGGTGTACCACCAGCTCCAGCTGATCGCCGGCACCCTTCTCGCCGGCCGCTGGTCACGGGCGCCGGACACATCCGGAGAGGAGTCGCCCACACCCCTGGCGGGGATCGAGGCCGATCCGGCGGGCAGGCCCGACGCAGCTCCGGAAACCACCCCGGCCCCCGTGGTCACGATGTCGGCAGGTGCGGCACCGGACGGCTCATCAGGGTAGAGAATGCTCCACATGACGATGTGAAGAGCACCTCACGACCGGCACCGGTGGCTCAAGGTCGGGTCCTGGGAGACGGTCTCCGACGGGGATCGACGGATCTGTGCCGCCTGCGGCACACCCGTCCGCTCCTACCAGTACCGCTACTATCCGCCGGAGTCCTCCAGTTTCGAGCGGTGCATTGGGTTCGCCTGGTGCTCGGGCTGCCGGATCTTCTCCGGCGCAATGGTGTACGTCCCACGTAGGCGGGTCCTGGTGGACGCCCTGGCGTCGCTGCCCGGCGACCAGCGGGAGCGTCTCCTTCGTGGGAACGAAGCCAGGCTGATCGCTTATCTGGACAAGCACCAGGAAGCCGGCACATGACCGAACCGGTGGTCATCTGTCAGAGCAGCCGAGGGGTACCGGCCTCACCGTCCACGGCACTGAGGCCGGCTCACGCTGCGGATGGTCAGGTCCGGACGGTCGGAGCACTCGGGGCGCCCGGGTCGCCCGTGGCCGTGAGGGCCGTGGATGGCAGAGCGGGCAGAGCGGGCAGCGTGGCCGGGGGCGGCGGGGCCGTCCAGCTCGCGGCGTCGGGCGCGAACGGGCCGTGGCGCTCCCCGAGCAGGGCGAGCGCCCGCTCCACCTCCCGGTGGAGAGGTCCGGGGCCACTACGAGGTCCACGAGCAGGTCGAAGGTGTCGATGCCGATCCGCGTCCGCCGATTTGGAGCGCCCACGTGCGGCGTGTAGCACCACCTGCACGCGCATCCGCAGCCGGTGCTCGGTCGTGTGGCCGTAGGCCGTCTTCCTCAGCCGTTCGCGCTCGGCGGCGCGCAGGGTTATCGGGCGGGTGGCGGCAACGGGCAAGGCAAGCGGGCCGATCGGGAGAAGTGGAACACGACCCACCGAAGCGCGCCGTATCCGGGGACCGGCGCGTCGGGCAGGACGAGCGTCGTGCCCACGCGTTCGGAACGCCCCTGGCCGGCAATGCGTGGCGGGTTCTGGATGGCCGGTGTCAGGATGACCGGATGCCGACATTTCGTGCTCCGGACGGAACCCGGCTCGCCTACCGCACCGTGGGGGAGGGCGATCCGCTGATCTGTCTCCCCGGGGGCCCGATGCAGGCCTCCGCCTACCTCGGTGACCTGGGCGGCCTGCCGGCCGCCGCAGGGCGTTCCCTCGTGCTGCTCGACCTGCGTGGCACAGGGGAGTCCGAGACCCCGGCCGACCCGTCGAGCTACCGCGTCGACCGGCAGGTGGACGACCTCGAAGCGCTCCGGGCTCACCTCGGACTGGAGCGGATCGACGTGCTGGCCCACTCCGCCGCCGGCGACCTCACGCTGCTCTACGCCGGCCGGTATCCGCAGCGGATCCGGTCGCTGGTGCTGGTGGCCGCCCGGGCCCGGGCGGCCAAGATCGAGTCCCCTCTCGAGGAACAGCGCGAGGCGCTCGCGCTGCGTAGCGGCGAGCCCTGGTACGACGAGGCGGTGCCCGCCTTCGAGCGGGCGATGGCCGGGGAGGCGACCGACGACGATCGGCGATTCCTGGACCGCCTCACCTACGGCCGCTGGGACGCGGCGGCGCAGGCCCACGCCGCCTTGGGCGAGGACGGTGACAACGAGGAGGCCGCTCACGCCTACCCCGGCCCCGGAGCGTTCGACGACGCGGACGCTGCGCGCGAGGTGCTGGCCAGGCTCGACGCGCCGGTGCTGGTGCTCGCGGGCGAGCTGGACCCGTCCCCTCGCCCGAACAAGGCTGCGGAGATCGCGGCGCTCTTCCCGCGCGGGGAGTTCGTCGTCCAGCCTGGCGCCGCGCACGTCCCGTGGCTGGACGATCCGAAGTTCTTCGTCCGGACCATCGGCGAATTCCTGAGCCGGAGCGACGCGTAGTGGTCGGCTCCTGAGTCAACCCCCGAAGGTATCTGAACCGGCGCCTCAACCGCGGAGCCGGTGTCGCACTGCCATTGGAAGGGGGCTTGGACCCCGGACTCCTGCCGGGGCGGTATCCCCGTCGAGGCACAGGGGCGGGCACCGGGCAGCACCCCGTTGCTCAACGGGGTGACCGCCGGATCCGAGTCTGCACACTCGCCACTTGACACTCCAGCTCATGGGATGTCCGTCAAGTCAGCGTGTTGAGAGGCCGCCTGTTGTGCGAACCGACCGACTCGCCATCGCCCACCAGACCGCACTCCCCCTCGCAGCCGTCCTCATCCGGAGTTGCGGATGCCCGAAGAGAGACAGGCCTTAGCCCGATCACCTGATTCGGAACCTCCCGGGGCTGACGTTCCCTCAGATATCCGCACCAGAAAATATATTGAGTACGACCTATCCGGCTCGTTCGACGATCGAGTGAACACCCGAGGAGTGATCATGACGGAAGACCTGAGTGCACTGCCGCCCGGCGTGACCATGACCCTGGCCGCGATCGCGGCGACCGGGGCGTCCCCGCGTCCGTCCGGGGAGACCCTGGTGGTGCAGAAGCAGCGCATCTCCAACGGCATCGTCCAGCAGCTCTCCGACAAGACCCTGGCGACGCAGGGCAACTGGGGGCTGGCCTGGCTCGGGCTGAGCCCGGACAACGCCAACATGGCGTACATCGCGAAGGGTCCGTCGAGCCAGTTCGCCGTGGTCGTCCGTGGGACGGTCGGCAACGCGATCGACACGATCGAGGACCTCGACGTCGGCACGGTGGTCCCGTTCACGGTCGGCGGGCCGTCGCCGGTCTCCGTCTCGAAGGGCGCCATGACGGCGTTCACCCAGGTCGTCACCATGACCGATGAGTCCTCGGCGGCTGGTGCCGGCCTCGTGGAGGCACTCGCCTCCCTGCTCAAGCCCGCCCCGGGGGCGACGGTCTACGTGGTCGGTCACAGCCTGGGCGGCTGCATCGCGACCATGCTCGCGCTGTACCTGCAGGCCCAGACCTGGAACGACTCGCCGCAGTTCGCCGTGAGCACCTTCGCCGCCCCCACCGCCGGTCTGAAGGACTTCGCCAACCGCTTCAACTCCGTGAAGTGGGCCCTGTACCAGGGCTACGTCAACAAGTACGACCTCGTGCCGCTGGCCTGGGCCGGTCTCGACACCGCCACGAGCTGGTACCCCGCCCCCGGTCCGGTCGCGCCCCTGGTCGTCAAGGACGTCCTCATCCCGGGGATCAAGGGCCTCAGCGGGCCCAACGAGTACGTCCAGCCGACCACCACCGTCCTCCCGCTGAACACGGACTACAAGGCCTACGACCCCAAGGTACTCAAGAGCTCGACCCAGGACTTCCTGGCCCAGGTCGCCTTCCAGCATGCCAACGCGACCTACCTGAGGCTGTTGAACTCCCCCGTACCGGCCCCCGCGCCGGTAGTGGACAGCATCAGCCCCCGGGTCGGTGCCCCGGGCACGCAGATCACGATCACCGGCAGCGGCTTCGACTCGGAGAGCACGGTCGACTTCGGTACCGTCCCGGGTGTACCGCCCAACCTCGTCAGCGACACCCAGATCACCGCGATCGCGCCCGCCGGAGTCGGTGTCGTCGACGTCCGCGTCACCAACAACCTCGGCACCTCCCCGGCCGTCCCGTTCGGGCAGTTCGCCTACGGCGGCCCGGAACCCGTGGTGGTCACCGGCATCGTCCCGGACAGCGGGAAGCTCGGCACCGGCGTCACCATCAACGGCGTGGGCTTCGGCGGTACGCCCACCGTGTACTTCGGTGACCGCACCGCGACTGCCACGGTTGTCTCGCCGACCCAGATCAAGGCGACGGTACCGCTGCCGGATCCCAAGCAGCCCAAGACCATCGACGTCAGAGTGCGGGTGGACGGCTACCTGTCTCCCGCCGTTCCGGTCGACGAGTTCACCCACACCGGCTGATCCGGAGATCGACGGGACCGTCCTGCGGTCAGGTGCCGCACCGGACCGCGGACGCGAGGGACACCGACGGTGGTGGTGCCCGGCCTCGGCACCACCACCGTCGGTGGTGTCCGGCGGCGGGTCGGCGGATGAAGTACCCACATGACCGCGCCGTCGCTCTCGGCGCGGGACCCGGGCTGTGCGCAGCCCGGGTCCTGGCCGATCACCGCTCCCAGGCCACCTACCCGACCTGGTTCAGCCAGGCGTCCACCGCCGAATCCGGCGCGACCATCAGGTAGTCGGCCCGGCGGTCGCCGTTGACGTCGGCGAAGCGGAGCTTGTCCCGGGTGGCGCCGCCGACCCCGGAGGCGAACACCCCCTGGTTGATCCAGCCGCCTTGCCCGGTGCCGCCGTTGTTGACCCAGGCCAGTACGGCTCCGTTGTCCTGGACCACGAGGTAGTCGTCGCGGCCGTCGCCGTTGATGTCCGCGAACCGGAGCTTGTCCCGGGTTCCGCCGTCCACTCCCTCCGCGAACAGGCCGCGCGGCTGCCAGGAGGGGATGCCGTTGTCGCCGGGGGTGTTGCGCCAGACGTGCACTCTCCCTACGGAGTCGACCACGAGGTAGTCGTCGCGGCCGTCGCCGTCGTAGTCGGCGAACCTGACCAGCTCCCCGGTGACGCCCTGCACTCCCGGTGCGACCAGGCCCAGGCTGTACCAGGACGGGACGCCGCCGTTGCCCGGGGTGTTGAGCCAGGCGAACACGGCCGCGTTGTCCTGCACGACGAGGTAGTCGTCGCGGCCGTCGCCGTTGATGTCCGCGAACTGCACGTGGTCCCCGGGTGCGCCCGTCCCGGGCGCGATGACCCCGAGGCCGGACCAGGAGGGCTTGCCGCCGTCCCCGGGGGTGTTCAGCCAGGCGCGGACGGCCCCGTCAGCCTGCACGACGAGGTAGTCCGCGCGGTTGTCGCCGTTGATCTCCGCGAACCGGACCTGGGCGCCGGGGACGTTCGGGCCGGCTCCGGTGGCGATCCGGCCCCAGTTCTTCCACACCACGGGCACCACCGGCGGGGCGCACGGGTTCCCTCCCTCCTGTCCGCCGGCCACCGGCGCGAGCAGGCCCTCTGCCGCCGCGTGCGCGATGGCCTCGGTGAACGCCCGGCCCATCTTGCGGTAGCCGGTGTCGTTGGGGTGCAGCTGGTCGTACAGGTCGGCGGTGGTCACGGCGCTCATGTCGACCAGCCGCACCCGCTTGCCCTGTGCGGCCATCTCCTGGATGAGCGGGGTGATGCTCCGGTTGTACTCCTGGATGCGCGCGCCCACGTCCGGCTTGGTGGACGGCACGAGCGTCGCGACCAGCACGGTCACGCCGGGCAACAGGTGGAGCGTCCGGTCCACCAGGGCGGCCAGGCGCCGCGGCGCCGAGTCGACGAGGTAGTTCTGGTTCATGTCGTTCGTGCCGGCGTGCAGGGTGACGATGTTCGGCCGGTAGTACGGCAGCGAGCACTCGGCGACGTCGGCGATCTGGTCGATGCGCCACCCGGAGTGGCCCTCGTGGTCGTGGTCGGGCACGATGCCGGCGGCCTGCGAGCCCACGAAGTCCACCTCCGCGTTCTGCGACTTCAGCCCGTCCCACAACTCGGCCCGGTAGCTGGACTGCGTCGCGCTGCCGGTGCCCAGCGTGATCGAGTCGCCGAGCGGCATCACCCGCGCCTGGGCGAGGGCCAGCGGGATGCCCCGGCGGTTCGCCTCGGAGACGACCGCCGCCCAGATCCGCGCCGACAGGGCCTCGAACATGGCGCCGCCGCCCGCGACGAGGTCGCTGATGGTCTCGCCCGCCCACGAGCGGATGGACGTGGCCAGGCTCTTCAGCCCGCGGCCGACGGTCGCCGCCGCCCCGGCCAGGTTCTTGACCATCCAGGGCTTGCCCACGTCCCATCCGGCACCGGGGAGCAGCGCGCCGACCAGCCCGAACGCGAGCGCCTCCGCCCACAGTTGGGGGTCGGTGGCGGCGCGGCCCTGGAAGTAGGCGGTCATCATGTACCCGGTGAAGGTCCCGAAGCCCTGGGAGGCGGCCGAGCAGAAGTCGACGAACAGAGCTCCCGCGGGCGGAGGGACGAAGGAGATGCAGAGCCCGAAGACGGCCGCGCGGACCGCCGTCGCCGTCACCAGGACGGCGACCGCCCTGAGCCACGTCCCCCAGGACGCCTGGCCGACCTCTGAACGCGGGACGACCACCGCGATGCCCTGGTCCGTCGCCCGGAGCGTGCCGTCGAAGGAGAAGTCGTCGACCGAGTCGATGTCGACCAGGTCGAGCGGCGCGCCCTGGAAGTACTGCCGCTGACTCCTCAGCAGGTCCAGTGCCTGGTCGCTCAGCCGTACTCCCGGCCGGTACACCCGGTCGATCGCGTCCTGCATCATCGCCCGGTTCACGCCGTCGAAGACGTAGTCGATCACCACGTCATCGGCGGCGACGTTCAGCATCGGGTGCGCGGCCCGCGCCTCGTCGCCGCAGGTGACGCGCGACCCGCCCGCCGTGACGCCCGCGGCCGCCGCCAGCCCGCAGGCGGAGCGGACGTCCCGCGCGGACGGGGCCGGCGTGATCCCCTTGGCCAGACCCAGCGCCAGGACCAGCGCCAGCCCCAGCGCGAGCAGGGAGAACGACGGACGCGGCGCCCGCCCGCGTGCGCGGGGTCCCCCGCGGTGGCTTCTCATGTGAACTCACTCCCGTAGCCCGGCCGCTCGGAGCGGGCGATCGTCATGGGACGCGGGAGCGTCCGCGACCGCATCGTGGCGCATCCCGCCCCGCCCCGGGCGCGGGGCGCCACATCATCAGCCGCTGTTCACCGTCCGTACGAAGACCCGGCCGGCCGGTCCGGCGCGGAGCCTGCGGGGTGGACCGGCGGCCCGGACCCGGCGGCGCGAAGTCCGCCCGCCCGACCGTTGACCGAGGTACGGCACCCGGTTCCAACGCGTGAAGCACTTTCCGCGTCAGTGTGCCGTCAGTGTCGGAAGGCGTTCTCGTCTCCCGGCTCGGCCGCCAGCACCTCGCGGTCGAAGGCCAGCATGCCGAGGAAGAACAGCCCGCCGACGAGGAGCAGGCCGACCACGATCACGACGGGGGTGAGTGCCTCCGCGGGCGTCACCAGCACGAACAGTGCGACGAGCGTCCACACCAGTGCGCAGACCGCGACCGGCAGCTCAAGGCGCCCGAGGTCGAACGCGCCCTCCTTTCGGCTCAGCCCGCTACGGACGGCCAGGTAGAGGACGACCGTCGAGCCGTAGGTGACCGCCGGGAGGATCGTCGATGCCGTGACGAGCTTCAGCAGTGCGTCGCCCGGCAGTGCGACCATCATGACGACCCCCAACACGAAGATCAGGACCGTCGCCGGGATCGGCGTCCTGGTGCGAGGGCTGACGCGCCGCATCAAGCGGTACGCGGGGAACCGCGAGTCGCGCGACATCGCGTAGACAAGCCGTGAGCATGCGACCATCACCACGATCCCGGCGCCGAAGAACGCGATGGTGATCGCGACCAGCAACGACCTCTCCGCCACCGAACCGAGACGTTCCCGCATGATCGCCGCGACCGGCGAGCCCTCGGCGCTGATCCGAGGAATGTCCTCGATCGCGACAGTGAGTGTGATCAGGAACAGCATGCCCAGAAGTCCGGCCGCAATGACCGATCCCACGATCGCGCGCGGGACGGTGCGATAGGGATCCTTGGCCTCCTCCGCCAGGTTGGCCGCGGAGTCGAAGCCGACGAGCGTGGCGAGGCCCATGATCATGGCAAGCATCAGCCCGCCGCCGACGGCGAAGTAGTCAGGGGCGTCCTCGGTGATGCCGCGCGAGGTGAGGTTGCCGGCCGAGCCGTCACCTGCGACCACCACTGCGACGACCAGCGCGATCGCCACCACCACGACGAGCGCCAGTTCAAGTCCCACGGCGACTGAGTTGATCAAGCTGACGAGGCGCGTCGAGGCGATCGCGAGCAGGGCCTGGACGAGCAGCACCACCAGCGTGATCAGGCGTGCCGTCTCCTCGTTCTCGTCGATGCCGGCGAGCGGCATGAACGCCTGACTCGCCAGCGCGTTGTCGATCGCCACCACGCCGATCGCCAGGTAACAGAAGGTCAGCCAGCCGAACCACCAGCCGACCCTGGGGTTGGCCAGCCGCGAGGCCCACTGATAGGAGGAGCCACTGAGCGGGATGCGGGCCGCGAACTGCGCGACCACCAACGCCACCAAGGTCTGCCCCACCGCCGCGATCACCCAGAGCCAGATACCGACCGGCCCCGAGGCCTGCAGCACCTCGTCGAATGTCGCGAAGATCCCGACCGCCACCGAGATGAACGCGAACGAGATCGCGAACACCTGGAACGAGCCGAGCGTCCGCTTCAGCTCCTGCTGGTACCCCCCGAGCTCCACGGCCCCTTCGCCGTCCTGCGCGTCAGTCGAAACCTCCGCCACCTCGGCCACCTCTCCTCACCTTGGTGCCTCCGCCTCCGTGGGCAGCGGAAAGTCCCTCCCAGTGTTCCCTCGGGGACACCTGGGCCGGGTTCGCCATGAGCAATTCACGTGATCACGCCCCGGACGGACGCCGCCGTTCGGGGGCTCACCGATGACGACCGAGCGCCGGGCGAAGGCACCCGGCGGCCGCCACCGGAAGGGCCCGACCGTTGTGCCGCGCGGTGGACAGGGTGGTGGCCGCGCACCAGAACCTCGATTTGACCAGCGACGACACGGTTTCGAGGACCGCCCGGTCCTCGGCGTCGAGGTCGGCGGAGGTCCTGTGCCGCGGCTACAGGAGCGCACGCTCGTCCGTCCGGGCAACCCACACGAACGTCCGACCCGCTGTGCGCTCGCTCGTGGCCACCCTGGCGAAGCAGGAGCACGGCTCATGACGTGGGTGGCCAGGTTCATGAACGGGTCGATGCCGGTGTGTGGTTCGGTGCGGCCGAACGCCTTGGCCCGGTGGACGACGTAGGCACCCAGGTAGGCCGGCGCGCCACCGCGCCCGTAGGTGTGGTTGACGCGCATCGCGCGGGTCTGGCCCGGGACGAGGGCGGGGTGGCAGTGACAGCGGGTCAGTGATGAAGATCCAGGCGATCCTTTGACCCGGGGGGCTCTCGGGATGTCAATGGCCTGTCGGGTCCCACCTGTTGAGTCTGGGACGCCGTTGACGGCCGGCTCATGGGGCGACGGGCGTGGGCAAGTCGATCGGCTTGTCGGTGGTCACGGCAACTCCTGCGGCGTGTCGGGCTCTGCGGGGTTGATCGGGAGGCGGACCTGGAAGCGGGTGTCGCCCGGGGCCGACTCAAGTCGCAGGTCGCCGCCGTGCCGGTTGACGACGATGCGCCAGGAGATGTCCAGGCCGAGACCGGTACCTTCGCCGGCAGGTTTGGTGCTGAAGAACGGGTCGAAGACCCGACTCTGTACGTCGGCGGGCACACCGGGGCCGGTGTCGCGGACTTCGACCAGCACCTGGTTCCCGTCCTGTGCGGTGCGAACGGTGAGCGTGCCGCCGGCGCCGGTGCTGCGGATGGCCCAGGCGGCGTTGTCGATCAGGTTCGTCCAGACCTGGTTCAGCTCGGCGGGGTAGCCGGGGATGCCGGGCAACGTGCGGTCGTAGTCGCGCACGACGGTGATGCTCGGGCCGATCTTCGCGGAGAGCAGCAGCAGCGTACTGTCCAGCAGCTCGTTCACATCAGCATTCTGGTACGGGGCCCGGTCGAGCTGCGTGTATTGCTTCGCCGCACCGACGAGTGCGGAGACGCGGTGCGTGGCGTCCTCGATCTCGTCGAGCAGGAGCTCGGCCTCCACCGTGCAGCTCAGCCAGTTCAGTGCTCTTCCGAGCAGGTCCTCGGGCAGAGCTCCGGCTATCCGGTCCAGCCAGTCGATGCCCAGACTCGCCTCGACGAGGACCGGCGCCAGCTCCCAACCGTCGGCGACGCCGTGCGCCTCCAGCCAGTCGCCGATCTCGTCCTCGCGGTCCGAGGCTTCCAGCGGGTTGAGCGCTGAGGCCTGCCCCATCCGGCCGATCGTCATGTCCTGCAGTTCCCTCAGGTGCGCCAGATCCCCGCCTCGGCGTGGCTCGGCCGCGAGCTCCGCGAATTCGCGGCGCACCCGGGCGATGCGCTCCCGCAGGGCCGAGGTGGCGCGTACGGCGGCAGCCGCGGGGTTGTTGAGCTCGTGGGTGAGTCCGGCTGTCACCGACCCGAGGGCGAGCAACCGCTCCCTCTGGCCGACCGCCTCCTGGGTGCTTTTGAATCCGAAGAACAGACCCTCCAGCAGGTGGACGGCCATCGGGAACCAACTGCGCATGATCTCCGCGAAGGCTTCCGCGGGCAGCACGAAGAACCTGGACCGCTCGGTCGCCCGGAGCGAGTTGTTGTACACCTGCGGCACCTGGTCGCCGAGGTAGGCCTGGAATGCCCCGGCGTACACGCCGGGCACGGATGTGCGGCTGACATCCACCTGCTGGCCGCCGACGCTGCGCGAGACGACCACGGTC
The DNA here is from genome assembly GCF_042882445.1 of Kitasatospora sp. NPDC058218. Lineage (NCBI taxonomy): Bacteria > Bacillati > Actinomycetota > Actinomycetes > Kitasatosporales > Streptomycetaceae > Kitasatospora > Kitasatospora sp. NPDC058218. Next base: position 120,156 of record NZ_JBHVWC010000005.1, read on the forward strand.
CCCTGGAACAGCACGAACAGGCTCGCCGCGAGATCGCCCTCCCGGTACACGGGGCCCGGGTCGAACCATTCGACGTGGCCGTCCCGGCACAGCCGGGCGAGTTGGTCGGGGGTCAGCTTCTCGAACAGGAACAGCGTCCTCAGCTCCTGCTCGTCGCACTTCTCCTGCGCGAAGGTCATGACTGCTCCAGGTACCGGTGCGCGAGCATGACGGCCATGGCGCCCTCGCCGACCGCGGAGGCGACCCGCTTGGCGGACTCCGCGCGCACGTCTCCGGCCGCGAACACCCCTGGCACGTTGGTTTCGAGGTGGTAGGGGGCCCGGTCCAGCGGCCAGTCGGCCGGAGGGCGCCCGTCGGTGGTCAGATCGGGGCCGGTCAGCACGAAGCCTCGCGGGTTCCTGAGCACCGCGTCGTCCAGCCAGTCGGTCAGCGGTGCCGCGCCGATGAAGACGTACATCCACTGAGCGTCAACGGTCTCGGACCTGCCGGTCACACTGTTGCGCAGGGTCAACCCGTCCAGGTGTTCCTTGCCGTGGGCGGCCTCGACGACCGTGTCCGTGAGCACCGTGATGGTGGACGCGTCCTCGACCCGCTGGAGCAGGTAGTAGGACATCGAAGAGGCCAGCTCCGGTGCCCGCACCAGCAGGGTGACCTTCCGGGCGCTGCGGGAGAGGAACATCGCGGCCTGGCCGGCGGAGTTCGCACCGCCGACGATGTACACCTCCTGCCCTTGGCAGGCGGCCGCCTCCGTCAGGGCCGAGCCGTAGTAGACCCCGCGCCCGGTCAGTCCGGCCGCCCCCGGCACGTCCAGTTGCCGGTAGGACACACCGGTCGCGAGGATCACGGTGTGTGCTGAGACGGCGGAGCCGTCGGAGAAACGCAGCGTGCGTGCCGCCCCCTTCACTTCCAGGCCGGTGACCCTGCACGCCGTGAGCAGCTCCGCGCCGAATCTCGTGGCCTGGCGGCGTGCCCGGTCGGTGAGCTGCGCGCCGGAGACGCCGTCGGGGAAGCCCAGGTAGTTCTCGATGCGGGAGCTCTGGCCCGCCTGTCCACCGGTTGCTTCGCGTTCCACGAGGACTGTGCGCAGCCCCTCCGAGGCTCCGTAGACGGCCGCCGCGAGGCCGGCGGGGCCGCCGCCGACGATGACCAGGTCGTAGAAGTCGGCCGCGGGGGTGGTCGACAGCCCTACGTGGGCGGCCAGGTCCCGCTCGGCGGGCTCAACGAGGGCAGTGCCGTCCGGGGTCACCACCAGGGGCAGCCGCAGACCGTCCTGCCCTGCGGCGACCAGCAGACGTCCGCCCTCCGGCTCCTCGCTGGAGTACCAGCGGTACGGCACCTGGTTGCGGGCGAGGAACTCCCTGATCTGGGAGGAACGAGCCGACCAGCGGTGGCCGACGACCTTGGTGACGTCCACGGCATGGCCGTCGTCGGCCCGCCACGTCTCCAGCAGGTCGTCCACCACCGGGTACAGCTTCTCCTCGGGCGGCTCCCACGGCTTGAGCAGGTAGTGGTCGAGATCGACGACGTTGATGGCGTCGATCGCGGCGTTGGTGTCGGCGTAGGCGGTGAGCAGCACCCGTCGGGCTGCCGGGAACAGATCGAGCGCCGCTTCGAGGAATTCGATGCCGTTCATCTGCGGCATCCGGTAATCGGCCAGGATCACCGCGACCGACGCGCCCCGCAGCTTCAGCACGCGCAGCGCCTCGAGCGCCGAAGCGCCGGACTCGGCGCGGACCACCCGGTAGTCCTCCCCGTAGTGGCGGCGCAGGTCACGGGCGACGGCCCGGGACACCGCAGGATCGTCGTCCACGGTCAAAATCACGGTCCGCACCTCATCGGTGTCCTCTGCCATGTTTCACCACCCAGGACTGTCGCAGGGCCGGAGGGGGAGCATCCCTTCCAGTCTGATCGCTGGTACGCGGTGCGGCCCGCCGTCGCGGCACTCGCGAAGCAGAGCGGGGCTCGGGGCCCGGGGGCTTGCCCGCGGCCCGACCACCCGGTCGATCAGCCCTGACGGGCCTTGAACAGTCCTAGGCGCTCCGGCTGGCTGCCGTTGTTCGGTCGCCGACGGGGACAGAGCGTAGCGGGCGGTGTCCGCGAGCGACTGCGGGGGAAGCCGGGGTCACGCCCGTCATTGATGAGGGAAATCGTGCACCTGCTGGCGGGCGAGGGCGCCTGAGCTGTCCAGCGGGCCTGCGCGGAGAGACGATGGAGGGCACCGGGACGGAAGGCGAGGTCAAGCGACGGAGCTGGATCGGGCGAGGCCGCCAGTAGAGGCGAGGCCGCCAGTAGAGGTGGCGGGCAGGAGGAAGGCCGGGAATGAGCGCCTCCGATGCGGACCGGCCCCTGGCTGGCGCGGTGCGGGCTGCCGCGTCCGAGCCCGGTGGCCTGCTGGACCTGCTGGGTGTGGCCGCAGCGGTGTTGGACGCGGATGGGCGGGTTGCCCTGTGGAGCCCGCAGGCTCAGGATCTCTTCGGTTGGAGCGCCGAAGAGGCGCTTGGCCGGTACGCGGCCGAGCTGCTGGTCGCCGAGGAGAACCGGGGTCTGATCCTCGAACTGTTCGCCGAGGTGATGGGTGGCGGCGGGCACTGGGCGGGGGTGTTCCCGGTGCGGCACAAGGACGGCAGCACCCGGCTGGTGGAGTTCCGCAACATGCGGTTGCAGGACGAGCGCGGCCGCCTCTATGCCTTGGGGATCGCCACCGACGAGGCCACGCTACGCGGCGTCGAACGCGATCTGGCCCTGTCGGCGCGGATGGTGGCCCAGTCCCCGAACGGGCTGGCGGTGCTGGACACCGACCTGAGGTACGTCCTGGTCAACCCGACGCTGGAGCGCATCAACGGCCTGTCGGCCGAGCAGCACCTCGGTCGCGAAGTCCGCGACGCGCTGCCGTTCCTCGACACCGAGGTCGTCGAGTCCGCGATGCGCCAGGTACTGGCAAGCGGCAAGCCGCTGGTGGATCAGTTCACGGTCGGCCGCACGCGTGCCGATCCGGACAGCGACCACGCGTGGCGAGCGTCGTACTTCCGGCTGGAGGACTCTGCCGGGCGGGTGATCGGCCTGGCCGTCTCGGTGGTGGACGTCACCGAGCAGCACCGCGCGGCCGCCGAGGCCGCCCGCGCCCGACAGAGACTGGCACTGGTCGCCCAGGCGTCCATAAGGATCGGCACCACCCTCGACCTCGGCCGGACCGCCCAGGAACTGGCCGACTTCGTCATCCCCGACCTCGCCGACGTCGCCGCGGTCGACGTTCTCGACTCGGTCCTGAGCGGACGCCCGCCCACACACGGGCCGGTCGTGGGACCGGTGACCCTGCGGGCGCTGGCCGTGGCGGCGGCCCACCCCGCCGACGCCTTGCGCGCCGCCGACCCGGTCGGGGAGATCGCCAAGTACGACGCCGACCGCCTGGTCACCCGGTGTGTGACCACCGGCCGACCAGTGCTCGTGGCCCACGTGACGGGCGAGGACCTGCCTGGCATTGCCCGAGACGGCGAGGCCGCAGCCGTGCTGGCCCGAGCAGGCCTGCGCTCCTACCTGGCGGTGCCGCTGATCGCCCGCGGCGAGGTGCTCGGCGCCCTGGACCTCAAGCGCGTGCGCGATCCGCTGCCGTTCGGCGAGGACGACATCGTGCTGGCCGAGGAGCTTGCCGCCCGCGCCGCCGTGTGCATCGACAACACCCGCTGGTACCAAAGCCAACGCAACACGGCCCTGACCCTGCAGCGCCACCTCCTGCCGCACGTGCCCACACGGCCCGTCGGTCTCCAGGTCGCCTCCCGGTACCAGCCCGCAGGACGCGCCGCACTGGCCGGCGGTGACTGGTTCGACGCCATCACGCTGGCCGGCGACAAGACCGCCCTGGTCGTCGGCGACGTGATGGGCCATGACATCAACGCCGCCGCGAGGATGGGCCAGCTGCGCACCGCCACCCGCACCCTGGCCGATCTCGACCTCGACCCCGCTCAGGTGCTGCACCATCTCGACCGCGTCACCGCCGAACTCGACGAGACCATCGCCACCTGCGTCTATGTCGTCTACGACCCGCACGGCAGGCGATGCCGCATCGCGCTGGCCGGCCATCCGCCCCCCGTACTGGACCGCCCCGGTCGGGCGCCGGTGCTGCTGGAGCTGCCCCCGGGCGCGCCGCTGGGCGTCGGAGGCGTCCCGTTCGAGTCCGCCTGCGTGGAGCTGGCGCCCGGTGACCGGCTGCTCCTGTACACCGATGGCCTGGTGGAGACCCGTGATCAGGCCTTCGACACCCGCCTTGATGCCCTCATGAGCCTGCTTCGCGGGCCCAGGCTCTCGCTGGAAGCAACCTGCGACCGTCTGCTGACCTCCCTGCGGCGGGCAGATGACGACGATGACGACGTGGCCCTGCTCATCGCCGAGGTCCACTCGGCTCCGGGCCCGGTCGGACACGCGGCGTGAGGGATGCGAACGCCTGCGCCAAGGTGGCGATCGCCTCGCTCGCATACCCGCAATCACGTTGCGGATGCAGCACCGGCCCGACAGCGCTGACGGCTCACATGGACCGGCTCCTCGGGTGTCGACCCAGTGGCCATCTCTTGCCCTTCGTGGTTTCGGTGACGCACGCGGCCACGGCCCGGACAACCCAGCGAGCGCGCAAAGCGCACCGTGGAGATCGGGGTCTGCCGCTCCGGGGTCGCACCGACGGCGTTCGGCGTGTGAATGGTGGGGAACGCGCCGGGTACGGGAGCCGGGCGCCACTGTGGGAGAGCATGCCGTCAGGGACATCGAATCGCTTGTACGCACCCGCCGCGCCTTGCACGCGGTCGCGGAGCTGGTCCTGGCCGGACCACAGTTCCGAACCAGTGGCACGATCAGGCTGCGCGCCTCCCTCGGAGGCTTCGCCACCCGGTCCGAGCCGAACGCGCAGGTCGTCGGCGCGGATCTGGTGGCGCCCGGGCAGCGCCTCTTCCTGGAACGGACCACTTGCGCCGCGCTGGCGGCTGCGATCGGGGTCACGGTCGGTGCGCCCGCGGGGCTCTACCAGGGCGGATCCGGTGTCGGCACCGAGGACGTGATCGAAGCCGATCCGCAGCCGGCGCACTGGATCGCGCACGGTTTCGCGGCCGGCGATGCCGCACTGCGCCGGATGTTTCCCGGGGCGGATCCGGTCATCTGGCCCGAGCACTTCGACGTCGACGTGACCGTGGCCGCGGTCGACTACGGGGTCTCCCCGGGCGATGGCTTCCAGGCGGAGCCCCCGCCGTGCGTGATCGAGCCGGAACTGATGTGCTGGGCGCGGGAGTGCCTGATGCGGGGGATGCCGTAGCAGTAGCTGGTCGTGCCAGTGCTTGGGAGAGATCCGGATGAGTACCTATCGAGTCGCACAGGTCCCGGCCGCCGGCGGTCGCTTCGAGATCGTCGAGCGTGACCTACCCCGGCCGGGCCCGGGCCACGTACGGGTGGCGGTGGAGGCGTGCGGGATCTGCCACAGCGACGCCGCCTTCGTGGACGCCCTCCTGCCGGGCGTTCGGTTCCCGCTGGTACCGGGCCACGAGATTGCGGGGCACATCGAGGCCGTGGGCGAGGGCGTCCACTCGGGTTGGCAGGTGGGCGATCGGGTCGCGGTCGGCTGGTTCGGCGGCAGCTGCGGCCACTGCCGGCGCTGTCGACAGGGCGACTTCATCGTCTGCGAGGCCCTGAAGGTGCCCGGCTGGGCCTACGACGGGGGGTACGCCGACGCGGTGATCGCACCGGTGGACGCCCTGGCCCGGATCCCCGACGGGCTGTCGCCGGCCGAGGCGGCCCCGCTGGGCTGCGCGGGCGTCACGACGTTCAACGGACTGCGGCGCAGCTCCGCCGAGCCGGGCGATCTGGTCGCGGTGCTGGGCATCGGCGGTCTCGGCCACCTGGCGGTGCAGTACGCGGTCGCCATGGGCTTCGAGACCGTGGCCATCGCCCGCGGGGCCGCCAAGGCGGACTTCGCCAAGGAGCTCGGTGCGCACCACTACGTCGACAGCACGGCGGGCGCCGGCGCCGGGGAGGCGCTGCAGTCGCTCGGCGGAGCACAGGTGGTCCTGGGAACGGCCGCGAACTCCGAGGCCATCACGGCGACCGTGGACGGTCTGGCCAGCCGGGGCGAGCTGGTGGTGATCGGCGCGGACGCCGCACCACTGGGCATCAGCCCGAACCAGCTGCTCATGAGCGGCAAGATCATCCGCGGCCACCCCTCGGGCACCGCGCAGGACGTGCAGGACACCATGGAGTTCAGCCTGCTCCACGGCATCCGCCCGATGGTCGAGACGGTACCGCTCGACGGGATCACCGCGGCCTACGACCGGATGCTCGCCGGCGCCGCCCGCTTCCGGATGGTCGTCACCACGGGCTGACCGGCGCGCCCGCGTGCCACGGCCCCACCGGGTGAACCCGGTGGGGCCGTGGCACGCGTCATGCGGCCGGGCCGGTCAGCGCTCCTCCTCCGGGCGGTCCGCCTCCTCCCAGCGGGTGTGGAAGACCCCGTCGCGGTCGACCCGCCGGTAGGTGTGCGCGCCGAAGAAGTCCCGCTGCCCCTGGATCAGGGCGGCCGGCAGCCGCTCCGCCCGCAGGCTGTCGTAGTACGCGAGCGCGGTCGCGAAGCCCGGCGCCGGCACGCCCAGCTGCGCCGCCGTCGACACCACCCGGCGCCAGGCCGACTGCGCGGACCCGAGCGCCTCCCTGAAGTGGGCGTCGGTCAGCAGGGTGGGCAGCGCCCGGTCCTCGTCGTACGCGGCCTTGATCCGATCGAGGAACCGGGCCCTGATGATGCACCCGCCGCGCCAGATGGCGGCCATCGCGCCGGGGTCGATCTGCCAGGAGTACTCGGCGCTGCCCGCCTGGATCTGGTTGAAGCCCTGGGCGTACGCGACCATCTTGGAGGCGTACAGGGCCTGCTCGACGTCCTCGGCGAAGCGGTCGGAGGCGGCGCTGTCGAGCCAGGTCTCGGTCGGTCCCGGCAGGCCGCGGCCCGCCTCGCGCAGGGGCACGCTGCCGGACAGCGAGCGGGCGAAGACCGCCTCCGCGATGCCGCCGACGGGGACACCGAGCTCCAGCGCGGTCTGGACCGTCCAGCGTCCGGTGCCCTTCTGCTCGGCCCGGTCCAGCACGACGTCGACGAAGGGCCGCCCGGTCTCCGGGTCGGTGTGGGCGAGGATGTCCGCGGTGATCTCGATCAGGTAGGACTCCAGCCGCCCTCCGTTCCAGGTGCGGAAGACCTCGGCGATCTGGGCCGGCTGCATGCCCGCGGCGTGGCGCAGCAGGTCGTACGCCTCGGCGATCAGCTGCATGTCCGCGTACTCGATGCCGTTGTGGACCATCTTGACGAAGTGGCCGGCACCGTCCGGTCCGACGTGCGTGCAGCAGGGCCTGCCGTCGACCTGGGCCGCGATGTCCTCCAGCAACGGCCCCAGCAAGCGGTACGCCTGCGCCGTGCCGCCCGGCATGATGCTGGGCCCCTCCAGCGCGCCCTGCTCACCGCCGGAGATGCCGCTGCCGACGAAGTGCAGCCCGCGCTCGCGCAGGGCGGACTCCCGCCGTCGGGTGTCGAGGAAATGGGCGTTCCCGCCGTCCACCAGCACGTCGCCCTCGTCGAGCAGCGGGACGAGCTCGTCGATGACCGTGTCGGTCGGGTCACCCGCCTTGACCATGATGACGATCATGCGTGGGCGTTCGATCGCCGCGACGAATGCCTCCGGCGACTCGGCCGGGACGAACTCGCCTTCGTGGCCGAACTCCTCCAGCAGGGCGTCGGTCCTGGCCTGCGTGCGGTTGTGCACGGCGACGCGGTAGCCGTGGCGGGCGAAGTTCCTGGCCAGGTTGCGGCCCATCACGGCCAGTCCGGTGACGCCGATCCGGGCCTTCGGCTGCTCGGTCATGAGGCTCTCCTACTCGGCGGACAGCGAGAGGACCTCGTCCTCGGGGACCTCCAGGTACGTCTCCCCCTCGACGTCGATCGCCGAGCCGGAGAACGTGGCGAAGACGATCCGGTCGCCGACCTTGACGTCCACCGGGTGCGGCTTGCCGCTCTCCAGTTGCCGGCCGGGTCCCACCGCCACCACCTCGCCCGTACGGGTGTCGGCGTCCGCGGCGGGTTCCCCGATCGGCCTGACGACCAGGCGATCGTGCTCCGGGTGGAAGTCGGGCATGGGGTGCTCCTCTGAACTGGGCGGTACGGGTGCAAGCAGGGGACCGGCGGACCCGGGCGACGGAGGCGCGGACGAAGCGGTCCACATTCGATTCTGCCGGGGTTCCCGGATCCTGCACGGTATGACCACGGGCCTTCGGCCTCATGGGGTCGGGGCCACCCGGCTGCCCGACGCCCCGCCCGCCGAACGTGCGGCCCCGCGGCATCGCGCGGCGGAGCGCCCGGCCCGGCCCGGCCCGCCGGAACGTCGACGGGCCGGGGCCGGATCAGCGGACGTAGTAGGCCCGGTTGTGGGCGGCGACCGGCGGGGACTGGTAGGTCCACACCCCGGCGGCGTGCGCGTCGCCGACCAGCCGGGCGAGGTCGCCGACGGCCTCCTCGGCGGGGTCTTCGAGGGTGAGCCGGACCCTGGCCGCGGTGCGGTCGTCGAGGGCGTAGTAGCGGTACGGCTGGTAGACGTTGAGCGGCCCGGCCAGCAACCGGCCTTCCTCGTCGGTCCCGTAGCCGGTGATCGGCGTGTTGTTGACCGGCTCGGGGGTGAGGCCGGTCAGGTCCGCCTCAACGGTGAGGAGTCGCCCGTCGTGCCGGACCAGGCCGTCCGGTGCCACGGTGGCGCGCCGGCAGGAGAAGGTCCAGTGCTCGCGCACGGACGGGGCGTTGAGCGAGGGCATCACGGCGTCGAACCAGCCGGGCCGCTTGGGCTCGGCGTAGAGCCTGCGTCCCGCGTCGATGGCGAGCGGATTGTCGCACAGGACGTGCGTCCGGGCGATCCCGAGCAGCTTGGTCTGGTCGTACCCGCGGGCGTACTGGCCGTAGTTGAGCTCGGGCAGGCGGTCCTCGGCGAACTGCGGGTGGGCGATGACGTTGATCTCCACCTCCTGGGTGATCCCGCCGCCGCCCGGGTACTGCGCGAAGTAGAGCTGGTAGTTCAGCGAGACGCAGGCCATGCCGTCGAACAGGGCGACGGCCAGGCCCGGGTGGCGCTTGGCGAGCAGGTCGCGGCACGGACCGGGGGCGACCAGGTAGTCCACGCCGATGTTGTGCAGCGCGCCGTAGTGGAACGGCAGGTGGTACGGCTCCGGGACGGGCGGGAGCGGCAGGGCGGTCATCGGGACTCCGTCGGTCGGTGGGCGGGCACGGGCGGGCCCGCCGGTGCGCCGAGCGTCACCGGTCGGTGCAGCGCCAGCAGGTCGCGGTGGATCCGGTCGGCGCTGCGCAACGCGAGCGCGGCCATGGTGAGCGAGGGGTTGGAGGTGCCGAGCGAGGGCATCGAGCCGCAGCCGACGGCGTAGAGATTGGGGTGGTCCCAGCAGCGCTGCCACTGGTCGACGACGGAGTCGGCCGGCGAGTCGCCCATGATGTGCGTGCCGCCGGCGTGGCCCGCGCCGCGGTAGGCGTACGGGTGGCCCTGGTGTTCCAGCCGGCCCGGCCAGCGCGGCCCGGCCTCGTATCGGGTGTGGTCCTCGGCACCGAGCAGCGCGAAGAGCTGGTCGGAGACGGCTCGGGCCGAGGCCATGCCCCGCCGCACGTAGGCGGAGAGGTCGTAGTGCAGGGCGGGGCGGGGCAGGCCAAGCCGGTCCCGCCGGTCCGGGTCGAGGGTGACGCGGTTGGCCGGGTCGGCGGGCTGCTCCAGCTCGAACTGAAGGGCGAACTGCCGGCCGAGCCGGTCCCCCAGCCGCTCGCGCAGCTCCTTCCCGCGTACCCCGGCGGCCAGCAGCTCCGCGACCTCGACCTGCGGCGGCCCGGCGGCCCAGGACCAGCCCCAGTTGCCGATCTCGATACGGAAGGGCGCGCGGCGGCTGCGGCCCGCGCCGAAGCGGAACGCCTCCAGTCCGCTGGTCGACCCCGGGCCCCGGTAGGGGCCGACCTGGTCCGGCATCAGGCCCCAGGTGAGCAGGGCCGGGTGGTCCATCAGGTTGCGGCCGACCTGGTCGCTTCGGTTGGCCAGGCCGGAGAGGAGCAGCAGCCGGGCGTTCTCGATCGCGTGGGCGGCGAGGACGACGAGGTCGGCCTCGACCCGGTGGGTGGCGCCGCCGGACAGGTAGTCGACGCCGGTGATCCGGCCGGTGCCGTCGGCGATCACCCGGCCGACCACGGCGTCCGTGCGCAGTTCGACGGTCCCGGACCATCGGGCCTGGGTACGCAGCGGCGTGTACTTGGCGCCGGTCGGGCAGATCGGGACGCAGCTGGCGCTGCCCGCGCAGGGCGCACCGGCCGCCCCCGGGCCGTGCGGCGAATCCCCTGCCGGTCCGCCGGGCAGCCCGTTGCGGGCGTGCGGGGTGGCGGTGACGGCGAGGCGCGCGGCCTCCGCCACGGCGGGGTCGCGGACGGTGCGGCCGTCGAGGGCGCGGGCCACCTGCCGGTCGAGGTAGCTGGCAGGGATGGCGCGGCTCGGGAAGGCGTAGCCGTCCGGGATGGGCAGGCCGACGGCCTCGCGCTGCTGGTCCGCGTCGGCCGCCACGCCGAGTTCCCGCTCGGCGCTGCGGTAGTACGGTTCGAGGTCGTGGTAGCCGATCGGCCAGTTGCGGCCGTGGCCGAGGTCGCCGGTGCGGAAGTCCTCGGGGTGCATGCGGGGGGCGAGTCCGGTCCACAGCAGTCCGGTGCCCCCGTTGACCCGCAGGTAGCCGCTGGCGTAGGGCAGGGGTCCGTGCTGCACCAGGTGGCCGGTCGCGTCGAAGCCGCCGTCCGATCGCCCGGTGAGGTCGCCCACGTCGGGGGACGGCGCGTCCTCGCTGAGCGGGTACGGCGAGGTGGGCGTCCCGCCGCCGGCGGCGCGGTACGCCGTCGTGGTGGCGGCGGCACCCCTGGCCGGGTGGCCGGCCTCCAGGACGAGGACGCGCCAGCCCTGCGCACCGAGGCGCTCGGCGACCAGGGACCCGGCGAAACCCGCGCCCACCACGACGGCGTCCCAGCGCGCGCTCACCGGCCACCTCCGTGCAGCGGCGCCTCGGCCCAGCTGCCGTGTCCGGGCGCGGCGGCACCGGGCGCGGCGCCCTGGAAGGTGCGCCACATCAGCCCCCGGTCGTAGGCGCGGGGCGAGGAGGGCGGTTCGCCCGGCCACGCTCCGACGTACCAGAGGTGGATGAGGGCGTGCTCGTCACGGACCCGGCGGGCGAGCAGGGTGCGGTGGTGCTCGTGGGCCATGCCGGTGGCACGCAGCTCCCCCTCGTCGAAGCCCGTGAGACCGGCGGAGACCCGGAGGAACGCGTCGAAGTCGGCGAGGTCGTCGTGGTCGGCGCCGTCGCAGTCGTCATCGAGATCGTCGTAGCGGTCACGACCGTCGCGGTCGACGCGTTCCCCGTGGTCACCGCGTCCGTCGCGTTCCCCGCGGTCGTCGCAGTCGTCGTGGTCGTCGATGGTTGGCATCCGGGCACCCCCACACGTGAGTACTGCATGGCCGAGGCATGTCACAACGGCGGCACGGACGACCGCAGCTGCGATCCTCCCTCCCGGTGCCATCGGGGAGCACCGGATGCCCGGAAGTGATCTCCTCTGATCGTTGTCCGGCCATCTGGAGCGTGAACGTGATCATCCGATCCGTCGGAAGTGTGCGAATCAGCAGCCCGCGGACGTGACCCGTCGACGTGGTCCGGTGCCACGGCACACCCGCCGCCGAGGGTGCCCCCCACCGCACCGCGCCGGACCGCGATCGCCCGGGCGGCGCAGTGCAGCGCGCGCGGGCGGCGGGGGGCTGCGATCTTCGGAGCACACGACGGTGCACCGCCGTGTGCCTGGTGTCGAGACCTGGAGGTCCGGATGTGGCAGGCTCCCCCCGCGCCCGCTCCGTTGGACGGCGAGTGGCTGCCGGTGCTGGACATGCCCCCGCCGGGGCCGCAGAACCGGCTCACCGTGCTGGTGCGGATCCTGCTGCTGATCCCGCAGCTCATCGTGCTCTGGGCGTTGTCGGTGGTGGCGTTCTTCGTCACCGTGATCGGCTGGTTCGGTGCGCTGTTCCTCGGCCGGCTGCCGGGCTTCGCCGCCGACTACCTGTCCGGCTACGTGCCGTACGAGACCCGGGTGAACGCCTACCTGCTGCTGACCCACGACCGGTACCCGCCGTTCGCGTTCCGGACGCCCGGCTACCCCGTGCAGGTCGAGCTGCGGCCCGGTGAGCTCAACCGGCTCGCGGTCTTCTTCCGGATCGTGCTCGTCATCCCCGCGATGATCATCCAGGCCGTGCTGTACGCCGGCTGGTGGACGGTCGCCTTCATCAGCTGGCTGGTGGTCCTGATCCTGGGCCGGATGCCGCAGCCGCTGTTCGAGGCCACGGCGGCGATCCTGCGCTACCGGATGCGGTACACCGCCTACCTGCTGATGCTCACCTCCGCCTACCCGAAGCGGCTCTTCGGCGACGAGCCGGGGCCGGTGACGGGCGGGCCGGTCTCGGGGACCCACCCGCTGGTGCTGAGCGGCGGCGGACGCGGGCTGCTGGTGGCGTTCCTCGTGATCGGAGTGCTCTCCTCGGGCACCAGCTCGATCACGACGACCTTCACGGACGATGACGACGACACCGACCACGTCACCGGCCCCCTGGTGCCGGGGCCCCTGCTGCCGGCGGGCCCGCTCGACACCGCCCGCTGACGGCCGGTCCGCCCGCCCCGGCGGCCCGGACCGCGCGGGCGCCCACCGGCCCCGGGACCTTCCGGTCCCGGGCCGGCGCCGTGCACCGGGCCGGCGCCGTGCCCCGCCGTGCGACCGGCGGGGCCCGCTCGGCCGGCGGGCACGTCCTGTGAGGTCGGGGGTGGCGTCGGCGCCCTGGTCGGCTTCCTCCCACTGCTCTCCGTAGGAGGGCGCCTCGGCGTGTCCTCGCGGGTCCCACTCGATCCAGGGAAATCCGTGTCCGCGTTGGTGAGTTGGTGGCATTCGGCGCACCGGCCGCCGGGAGCGGCCGGCTCGCCGCGACCTCGGCCCGCCGCCCCGCGAAGGCGATCACGTCGGCTACAGCAAACTCGGAAAGGAATGGCCGGCCGGGTATCCCGGCGTCACCGTCGATCCCGGCGGTGAATCCTTCCTGGTCGCCTGCGAGGTCGGCACCTACTGGATCGCCAAGGTCACGTACTCGGGGTCCTTCGTGTCCGTCATCGACACCTGGGACGGGCCGACGGTGGCCGTCATCTCGGGCCTGCACCTGCTGGATCCGAACAACATAGGGAGCGTTCCCGAGCCGAACAGCCGCGTGATCATCCCGCCGGACGGTCCGGGGATTCTCGTGGGCGCCGGTGTGCTGCCGAACAGGAACATCGTCACCCGCGAACAGTTCTGGCAGCGCCTGCCGGACTCCCACAGTCTCGCCCCCCACGAGGCCAGGGCGGTCAACTTCACGATCAGCACGGGCACGCAGCAGAGTTCCTCGAACACGAAGACCGCGGCCGATTCGGTGAGCACGAGTGCGCGGGCCGGGTGGGGACCGTTCGGCGCGTCGGTCTCGGCTTCGCTGAGCAAGTCGTCGACCTCGACCCAGCAGGTGACCGTGTCGACGGACGCCGTGCCGTCTTCCGCACGGCACCGGCCCAGGCGGGTCCGCCGCGCCCGGGCCGGTCTCCGCCCGGGCGGGCGCCGAGGTCACTGCGTGGCGCCGGAGCGGACGCGCTGCCAGGGCCCCGCGTCCGTGAAGTGGACGTCGTAGCGCTCCTGTTCGGGGATGAGCCGATCGAAGGTGTCCAGCCCGGCGGCGATGCGGCCGAGGTGGCGGAAGTAGTCGAAGCGCTCCACCGCGGGTGTCATCACCACGAGCAGGTCGGCCGTGCTGCCGGGCGCCGCGCCGAACGCGTGGGGCAGCCCGGGCGGGACGACCACGAGGCCGCCCGCCGTGACGGCGGTCGGCCAGTCCCCCAGCAGGAACTCCACCGCGCCGCCGAGCACGTAGAACAGCTCCGAGGAGCGCGCGTGGACGTGCGGCCTGGCGCCGTCCGCGCCCTCGGCCAGGACGAGGCGGTTGGCACCGAACGCGGCGGCGAACGCGCCGGCGGCTGGGGCACCGGCCGGGGCGGCGGCGTCACCGTCCGCCAACAGGTGGAAGGCGCTGCCCGCGGCAAGGGCGACGAACTCGGCGTCGGCCGCGCGGACGACCAGCGCCGCCCCCGCGCCGGGCAGCGGCTCGCGGGTGGCGTCGGAGGCGGAGCGGGGGTTCGGGTGGGACGGCATCGGTCTGTCCTTCGCGGTCGGCTGGCTGGTCGGGATCCATTCGAGCCCGGGAATAGCGGCCGAACCAGGAGCAGTTGGCGATGTCACCGATCAGTGATCGCGATGGGTCGGCGCCGCCGGCCCAGCGGCTCGTAAGGGGGAGGCGGCGTGGAGCTCCGGCAGCTGGCGTACGTCGTGGCGGTGGCCGAGGAGGGCGGGTTCGGCCGCGCCGCCGAGCGGCTGAGCATCGTGCAGTCCGCGGTCAGCCAGCAGGTCCAGCGGCTGGAACGCGAGCTCGGGGTGCTCCTCTTCGACCGTTCGTCCCGGCAGGTCCGGCTGACGGCGGCCGGTGAACGTCTGTTGCCGGAGGCCCGGGCCGTCCTCGCGGCGGCCGACCGCACCCGTCGGGTGGCCGCCGAGATCGCCGCCGGGGCCGACGGCGTGCTCCGCCTGGGCGCCGTCCACGGGCCGGCCGACCGGCTCTACGGCCTCCTCGCCGCGCTGGCGGACATCGCACCGCGCCTGCGCGTCCGGCTCACCCGGGCCGCACCGGCGCAGCGGCTCGCGCTGGTCGGCTCTGGTGAGCTGGACGCCGCCTTCGTGCGCGGTCCGGCCGACGCCCCCGGGCTGGACCTGCTCCCGCTCTGGAGCGACCCGCTGTACGCCGCCCTGCCCGCCGCCCACCCGCTCGCCGCCACCCGGTCCACCACCGCCGGCGGCGCCCCGCTGAGCCTGGCCCACCTGCGCGACCTTCCGCTCCGCCTGGCACCCCGTGCGCACAATCCGCCCTTCCACGACCTGGTCACCGCCGCCTGGAGCGCGGCCGGCCTGGCCGCACCCGCCCCCGGCCCCGCGTTCACCACCCTGCGCGAGACGCTCACCGAGATCGCCGACGACGCTCCGTCGTGGACGGTCTTCTACCGGGTGTCCGAGCTGCCGCCGGTCCCCCGGATCGTCTACCGACCGCTCGCCGACCTCACCGTCACCACCTCCCTCGCCGTCCGCAGCGGCCCGCCCCCGCCCGCCCTGCGCCGGCTCCTCCAGGCGCTCCGCACCGTGGCACCCGCGGCGTGACGTCGGCCCCGTGATACCGCCTCCGTGACACGGACCCCGCGACACCGGCCCCGTGACGGCAGCGGTCCCCGACCGGAGTTGCGGTCGGGGACCTTCGTGATCGGTCGGTCGGTCGGCGTCAGGAGGTCAGTCCCGGTCGAACCAGGAGAAGGCGACGATCCGCCAGCCCTCGGCGGTGCGGACGAACTGGAAGGCCTTGGTGCCGCTGCCCTCGTACGGTTGGCCGTTCAGGATCCCGGACTTTCCGTACTCGCCGACGCGCGACGCGATGTCGCCCACGACTTCGGTGCGCTCGGACGTCTCCCACTCGGAGAAGTCGACCAACCGGCCGTCGCTGAGCAGCTGTTCGCGCGGGGCGATGAACTCCTCCACGGTGTACACGGTGAGGTCGGTCCCGGTATGGACGATCACTCCTCCCGGAACCAGCAGCCGGCGCAGCCGGGCGACGTCCGCGGGCTTGCCGCCCCGGTTGTCGAAGGCGCCGAAGAACTCGGCGGTCAGCGCATCAATCTCGACCTTGGACATGATCAGACAGTAACACTGCAATGGCACCGTGGCGCCGGAGTTGTCCACACCGCCGGAGCCACCTCGACCCCGTGGCCGGACGCCCCGGCACCCCGGCTGCGCTCAGCTCACCCTCCGGGCCCCGCTCGCGGGCTCGGCCTGGTGGATGGCCGGGGCGGTGTGACCCGCCGAGCGGAAGGCCTGGGTGACGCTTCCGGCCACCGCCTCGGCGGTGTCGGCGGCGACCAGGGCGATGACCGAGCCGCCGAAGCCGCCGCCGGTCATCCGGGCCCCGAGGGCCCCGGCGGCGACGGCGGCGACGACCGCGAGATCGGTCTCCGCGCAGGAGACCCGGTAGTCGTCGCGCAGCGAGGCGTGCCCCGCCGTCAGGATCGGCCCGAGCCCGGCCGGGTCACCCGCGTCGAGCAGGGCCACCGCCCGCCGGACACGGTCGTCCTCCGTCACCACGTGCCGGACCAGCGGCCGCAGCTCGTCGGGCAGCCGGCTGAGGGCCTCGTCCAGGCCGGAGAGCGGCACCTCGCGCAGGGCGGGCAGCCCGAGCAGTTCGGCGGCCCGTTCGCACCCGGCCCGCAGCTGCGCGTAGGCGCCGTCGGCGAGGTCGTGCTTCACCCTGGTGTCCATCACCAGCAGCCGCAGCCCGGCGCCGGCCAGGTCGAGCGGCACCTGACGGGCCGACAGGTCCCGGGTGTCGAGGTACAGCGCCGCACCGGCCCGGCAGCACATCGACGCCATCTGGTCCATCACCCCGCAGGGCACGCCGACGAACCGGTTCTCGGCCCGCTGGGCGAGCAGGGCCAGCTCCTGCTCGCCCAGGCCGAGGCCGTACAGGTCGTCGTAGGCCACCGCGACCGCGCACTCCAGGGCCGCGGAGGACGAGAGCCCGGCGCCGGTGGGCACGTCGCTGTCGAAGCTCAGGTCCGCCCCGCCGACCCGGTGCCCCGCCTCAAGGAGCGCCCGGACGACGGCGGCCGGGTAGCGGGCCCAGCCGGTCACGGTGCCCGCGGCGAGGTCCTCGGCGGTCAGCTCGGTGACGGTGCCGTCCCCCTGGGCGCTGTGCAGGCGCAGCCGGCCGTCGGTACGGCGGCGGGCCTGCACCCGGACGGTCTGCGCCAGGGCGATCGGCAGCACGAACCCGAGGTTGTAGTCGGTGTGTTCGCCGATCAGGTTGACCCGGCCGGGGGCCGCCCACTCCCCTTCGGGCTGGTGGCCGTACAGCGCGTGGAAGGTCGTCATCGTCGTCGTTCTCCGGGTGGGCGGTCTGCGGGTGGGCGTGGGGCGGGTGGAACGGGCGAGCGGTGGGTCGGACAAGCGGGCGGGTCGGGTCGATCAGGCGAGCGCCTCGCGCAGTCGCCGGGCGGCGGTCTCCGGCGCGATGTCGTTGACGAAGGCGTCCATGCCGGACTCGACGCCGGCCAGGTACTTGAGCTTGCCGGCGGCCCGGCGGATGGTGAACAGCTCCAGGTGCAGGGCGAGTTCACCGCCGTCGCGGGTGGGGGCCTGGTGCCAGGCGGAGATGTAGGGTGTCCGCCCGGGGGCCTGCGGGGTGGCGAAGAGGGCGTCGAAACGGCGCAGCAGGTCGAGGTAGCGGGCCGGGAACTCGGCGCGCTCGTCCTCGGTGAGTCCGGTGAGGTCCGCGACACGACGGTTGGGGTAGAGGTGGACTTCGTAGGGCCAGCGGGCGGCGAACGGGACGAACGCCGTCCAGTGCTCGCCGGCGGCCACCACCCGTTCGCCGTCGGCGCGTTCGGCCGCGAGCAGGTCCTCGAAGAGGTTGCGGCCGGTGGCTTCGCGATGGCGCCCGGCCTGCTCGATCATCCGGGCGGTGCGCGGGGTGGTGAAGGGCAGGGCGTAGATCTGGCCGTGCGGGTGGGCGAGGGTGACGCCGATCTCGGCACCGCGGTTCTCGAAGCAGTACACCTGCTCGACCTCGGGCAGTGCCGACAGCTCGGCCGTGCGGTCGGTCCAGGCGTCCAGCACCAGCCGCGCGCGGTCCTCGTCCAGATCGGCGAAGGAGACGTCGTGGTCGGCGGTGAAGCAGACCACCTCGCAGCGGCCGTCGCCCGGCCGGGCGGTGCGCAGCGGGTCGGCCCCCGCGGCCCCGCCGGCCGTGGTCCCACCGTCCATGGCCCCGGCGCCCGGGTGCACCGCCCCCGGGGACGTGGCCAGCGACGGGAAGCGGTTCTCGAACACGACCACCTGGTAGTCGGCGTCGGGGATCTCGCTGAGGCGCCCGTCGCGCGAGGGGCAGAGCGGGCACTCGTCGGCCGGCGGGTGGTAGGTACGGGCCTGGCGGTGGGCGGCGATGGTGACCCAGGCGCCGGTGGCCGGGTCTTGGCGCACCTCGGCGGCCGGGGCCGCCCGGTCCAGCGGGCGGCGGTCGACGGCGGTGCGCGGCGGTGCGTCCGGACCGGCGTCGAAGTAGATCAGCTCGCGGCCGTCCGCCAGCTTGGTCACGGTCCTGGCCATCGTTCCCTCTCGGCTCGCCGGCGCCGATGCCCCGGATGGCAGTCACAATCAAACATTATCCAACGAAAGTCAACGGCACAGTGTGAACGGGCGACCGACTCGACCTGTCATGATGGCGATGATCACCGTTCACCCGGGTCACCACCCGCCGGAGGAGGCCAGCCCGATGTCCGACACCCACCAGCCACTCGCCGGCCAGCGGCGCGCCCTGATCCTCGACCTGGTGCGCACCCGCGGCGGAGTACGCGTCAACGAGCTCGTCCGCGAGCTCGGCGTCTCGGACATGACGGTCCGCCGGGACCTGGACGCGCTCGCCCGCAAGGACCTGCTCCACAAGGTCCACGGCGGCGCCGTACGGATCGAGGACACGGTCGTCCGCGAGCCCGGCTTCGAGGCCAAGTCGTCCTGGCAGCTGCCCGCCAAGGAGGCGATCGCCCGGAGGGCGGCCGAGCTCGTCCAGCCCGGCTCGGCCGTCGGCCTGGCCGCCGGCACCACCACCTACGAGGTGGCCCGCTGCCTGCGCGCGATCAGTGCCCTGACCGTCGTCACCAACGCGCTGCGCATCGCCGACCTGATGGAGGACCTCGGCGCGGACGGCGCACCCTCCTCCGCCACGGTCATCCGCACCGGCGGCGTACGGACCCCTTCGGACGCCATGGTGGGCCCGGTCGCGGACCAGGCCATCCGCTCCCTGCACGTGAACGTGCTGATCCTCGGCTGCCACGGCCTGTCCGCCGACGGCGGGCTGATGGCACCCAACCTCGCCGAGGCCGAGACCAACCGGACGTTCATCCACTCCGCCCGACGGGTCGTCGTGGTGGCCGACCACACCAAGTGGAACTCCGTCGGCCTGGTCTCCTTCGCCCCGCTCGACCAGGTCGACGTCCTGATCACCGACGAGGGACTCCCCGAGGAGGACCGCGCGGCGGCCGCCGCCCTGGTCGGCGAACTGGTCGTCGTCCCGACCCCCTGAACGCCGGCACAGCGGGCGCCCTCCGGGGCGCGGAGGCGGCGGCCGCGAGGCCCGGGCGGTGACGCGGGCCCGCAGGCGGGCCCACGCTGCCGGTCCCTGCGGTCCGGCCGCCGTCACACCCTCGCCGGGGAGATCATCGCGGGCGGAAGGACCTCACTGGCCCACCCGTCCGTCGACGCACTCGCGCAGGAGGTCGGCGTGCCCGCAGTGGCGGGCGTACTCCTCGACCCGGTGCACCATCAACTCCCGCACGGCGATCCCGTCCTTCGGCAGGCGCTCGTCCAGATCCGGGTGCTCGGCCAGCGCGGCGTCGGTCGCGGCCTGCTCACGCGCCAGGGCGGCGTACGCGGCGTCGACCTCGGCCTGCTCGGCGACGACGTCGTCGAAGTCCGCGTCGCGCCTGCCGTACAGCTTGGGCAGCGGTTCACCGTCGACGATCCAGTTGCGCCAGTCCCGTTCCACCTCGGCGAGGTGCCGGACCAGGCCGAGCAGCGACATCGTCGACGGCGGGACCGACCGGCGGGCGAGCTGCTCCGGGTCCAGGCCCTCGCACTTCATCCGCAGCGTCGCGCGGTAGTCGCTCAGGAAGCCCTGCAGCGTCGCGAGTTCGCCGTCCGGGCCGGCTCCTCCACTGGTGCGGGGGTCGTCGTCCGGGTCGGCCCACATGTCGGGGTAGACGGTCGCCCGGCTCCATCGTGCTGGTTGGTCGGTCATGCGGTCCAGGATCGATCGCGAGGTCCCGGGCCCGCCAGTGAATATCTCCCCCGGAGGCCGCCGCCGCGGTAGCCGCGGCCTTGCGCAGCCCTGACCACCCGCGCCACCGGAGCCACCCCGTCCGGGACAGCGTGGTCCACCGCTCCACCATCCGGCGGAACGAGTACGCGGCCGAGAACACCCACGTGCGATCGTCGACAGGGCTGACGTCGCCCGATGGGCACCGGCTCGCCCCGACGGCCGCCGGATCAAACCACCGTTCGCGCCCCGGCCGCCACGGTCACGGACGCGCAGCGAACGGGCAGGAGGAATGCGCGATGGAGCTGTTCCCACCGATGCCGCTCGCCGAGTGGCGGGACACGAAGGAGACGCTGCACCGCTTCACCCAGGTGGTGGGCAAGATCCGGCTCGCGGCGAGCGTGCGGCGCAACCACTGGTGGAACGTCCCGTTCCACCTCACCGGGCGCGGGATCACCACGCGGCCGATGGGGCAGGTCGACGGCAACCCGATCTTCACCATCGACTTCGACCTCGTCGCCCACCGGCTGGTCGTCGCGACGGCGGACGGCAGGGCGGAGTCCTTCCCGCTCCTCGGCCAGTCCGTCGCCTCGTTCTACCGGCAGACCCTGGAGACGCTGACCGCGCTGGGCGTCCGGGTGGAGCTCCCGAACCCCCGCCCCTACCGGCTGCCCGACTCCGACCGGCCGTTCGCCGAGGACTTCGAGCACGCGACCTACGACCCCGTCTGGGCGAATCGCTACTGGCAGGTGCTCAGCCAGGTCGCCCTGGTGCTGGAGGAGTTCGCGGCGCGCTTCTCGGGCAAGGTCAGCCCCGTCCACCTGTTCTGGCACTCGATGGACATCGCCCACACCCGGTTCGCCGGGGCCTCCGTCGACCAGCCCTCGCAGGTGGACCCGGTGACCCGCGAGGCGTACTCCCGGGAGCTGATCAGCTTCGGGTTCTGGTTCGGGGACGCCGACCTCGGCGAACCGGCCTTCTACTCCTACACGACGCCCGAGCCCGCGCACCTGGCCGAAGACCCGCTCACGCCCGCATCCGCACGGTGGATCCCGCTCGGCGAGAGCCACCTGGCCGTACTGCGCTACGACGCGGCCCGCGCCGAGGCCGATCCGAGGGCGGCCGCGCTCGCCTTCTACGAGCGCGCGTACCAGGCCGGAGCCGCCCGGGCCGGCTGGGACGTCGGCAGCCTCGCCTGCCCGGGCGGGGTCACGGACCCGCGTCTACCGGCCCCGCCGCTCTGACCGCCTCAGTGCAGCTGCAGCTGCCAGTCGGCCGGGACCTTGCCACCCGGGCCGGGCGTCGGCTGCGAGGCCGGGTGAGCGGCGGGCGGGGCCAGGTCCGGCCCGTCGTAGTACTGCTCGGTCTCGATGCTCCACAACCACGCCTCACCGGGTTCGAAGCTCGCCAGGAACGGGTGCCCCGCCTCCCGGGCGTGGCGCGTGCCGTGCTGAGAGGGTGAGGAGTCGCAGCACCCGATGTGCCCGCACGCGGCGCAGCGCCGCAGGTGGAACCACCACCCCGGCCCGTCCCCGGCCAGGCACTCGACACACCCGTCTCCGCTCGGCTTCGCGGAGGGGTCGATCCCCGGGATCTCGCTGGCGGCCATGGGCCACGCCTCCCATCGAAGGCTCGGTCGGGCGCCCGGGCCGCACGTCCACGCCGAAGCCGTCGGACTGCCGGTCCGGATCCCGACCGGCCGGCTCGTGCGGAGAGCCCGCGACGAGCAGCAGTCGGACCCCCTCAGGGTAGGCGTTCCGGCCCGGGCTGTGCATGACTGGAAGGAGCAACAGCGGCCCGGTCGACATCGAGGTGCCCCGGATGGGATTCATCGGCACGGTGGGGCTGGTACTCCACCCCGAGCGCACCTGCGCGCCCACCGTCGACGCCGTCGTCCGGTGGAGCCGGGCCCGGGGCACGAAGGTCCTGGGGCTGGCGGCGGAGGTGGCACGCATCGGCTGCGAGGCCGTCGCGGTCGGGGCCGAGGAGATGACCGCCAGTGCCGACCTGCTGATCAGCCTCGGCGGGGACGGCACCATGCTGCGCGCCATGCGGCTCGCGACCAGGGGCCACGCGCCCGTCCTGGGCGTCAACGTCGGACGCCTGGGCTTCCTCGCCGAGGTCGACATCCCGGAGCTCCCGGCCGCGCTGGACGCCATCGACGCCCACCGCTTCACCGTCGAGGTCCGCTCCGGAGTCCACGCCCGCTTCGGGACGGCCGAGGAGACGGCGCTCAATGACGTCGTGCTCCTGCGCAGCCCGGGGCACAAGTCCGCGGCGGTCGCCGTACGGGTCCAGGACGAGCCCTTCGTGGCCTACACCGCCGACGCGGTCGTCGTCGCCACACCGACCGGCTCCACCGCCTACAGCTTCTCCGCGGGCGGCCCGATCGTCTCCCCCAACGCGGAGGGGCTGCTGATCACGCCCGTGGCTCCGCACGCGGCGTTCAACCGCTCCGTGTTCCTCTCCAGCGGAGAGCGGCTCGACCTGGTGGTGCTGCCGCACAGCGGCGACCTCGCGGTCGAGGCCGACGGCCTCCTGGTCGGCCACGTCGCACCGGGCGACGTCATCGCGGTGACCATGCTGCCCGCCGCCGCGCGCGTCGTGCGACTCGGCCGCACCACCTTCTACCAGCGGGCCCAGCGCAAGCTCCGGCTCACCGGCTCGGCGGAGCACATCTGACCGGCCGGGCCCCGCGGGCGGCTCCTCCGCCGTTGCGGGGGCCGTCGTCCGGGTCGGCCCCCATGCCGGGGCAGGCGGTCGCCCGGCTCCATCGTTCCGGGCCCGCTGCCGACGGAGACTGGGCAAGGAAGGTCTGATCGACGCGCTCTACCGGGAGGGGTTCGCCCGCCTGCGGCGGGTGCAGCAACAAGTCCCCCGGGCAGAGGACCCGTTGACTCGACTCAACGACCTCGCGACCGCCTACCGTGCAAACGCACTGGCCGAACCGGCCTACTACCGGGTGATGTTCGAGCAGACGGTGCCCGGCTTCCGGCCGAGTGCCGAGGCCCTGGGTGCGGCCGAGAGCGCCTTCGACGCCTCCGTGGCAGCCGTTCAGGCCTGCATCGAGTCCGGCGTGTTCGGGCCGAGAGACGCGCACGAGATCTCAAAGATCCTCTGGGCGGCGGCACATGGGGCGGTGAGCCTGGAGATCGCCGGCCACTTCCCGCCGGAGGCCGCGGCTCGCCGCTTCACCACACTGATGACGGCGGTGGGACAGGCGTTCCTCGCCGACGAGCAGGGACAAGGACGGACGTCATGACGATCAACCGTTATCTGTCGGGGAGTTTCGCGCCGGTCACCGAGGAGGTCACCGCGTTAGACCTGCCGGTCACCGGCCGGATCCCGGCCCACCTCAACGGCCGCTATCTGCGAAACGGCCCCAACCCGCTCGGCATCGAGGACCCCGCCGCCCACATCTGGACGCTCGGCGCCGGCATGGTGCACGGCGTCCGCATCCGCGACGGCCGTGCCGCGTGGTACCGCAACCGCTGGGTGCGCTCGTCCTCCGTCGCCGACCGGCTGGGGGAACCACGGCGTGGGACTCCCGTCGACGAGCGGCTGGACATGGCGCCGAACGTGCAGGTCGCGGGGCTCGCGGGCCGCACGTTCGCCCTGCTGGAGGGCGGGATACGCCCGTACGAACTCAGCTACGACCTCGACACGGTGGGCCCCTGTGATCTCGGGGCGACTCCGGAGGGCTACAGCGCCAACGCCCATTCCGTCTTCGACCCGCACACCCGGGAACTGCACTCGCTCGCCTTCCTGTACGGCTCGCAGCACGTCCAGCACATCGTGATGAACGAATCCGGCACGGTGGTGCGGACCACGCTGATCCACACGCCCGGGAATCCCTACATGCACGACTTCGCGCTGACCGAACACCATGTGATCCTCTTCGACGCCCCGGTGGTGTTCAGCGCCGCTCAGCTGCCGACCGGAGTCCCCTTCGTCTGGGACGAATCCCACCAGGCGCGGGTGGGTGTGATGCCACGCACGGGCGGCGAGGTGCGCTGGTTCGAGGTCGCCCCCAGCCTGGTGGGTCACACGCTCAACGCCTACGAGGACGGCACGGACGTGGTCATCGACATCGTCCGGCACCCCGATGGCTTCACCATCAGGGACTTCGGCACCAGCCGTCCCACTCTGGACCGCTGGCGGGTCGATCTGGTCGCCGGAAAGGTTCGAGAAGACCGGCTGGACGACCGCATCCAGGAGTTCCCCCGGGTCGACTCCCGTCGCGTCGCACGCCCTCACCGGTACGGGTACTCGGCCGCGGTCGAGATGTACGCGCCGCCCACCGGTCCCGGGGACCCGCGGCCGAACGAGGGGTTCAGCAGTGCGCTCCTCAAGCACGACCTGGTACGCGGTACGACCGAGGCGCACGAGTTCGGCCGGTTCGGGGCCGTGGGCGAGGGCGTGTTCGTCCCCGCGGAGTCGTCCGTCGCCGAGGACGACGGATATGTGATGGCGTACGTGCACGACCCCGAGCGCGGCGCGGCGGATCTGGTGATCCTGTCCGCCCAGGACTTCACGGGCGAGCCGGTCGCCCGCGTCCACCTTCCCGTGCGGATCCCCCTCGGCCTCCACGGCAACTGGGTCCCGGGTGACCAGTGGAGCGCCCGTCCCTAGTCATCGGTGCCCGCCGCCTGAGCGGCAAGACCAGCATCGCTTCCGCCCTTCGGCACAATGCCCGCGATGCCGCCGACCGCTCAGCCTGCTCGGACTCACGTGGTCACGAACCGAACATCGAGCAACTCTGTCGAAACCCTGCGGCGAGAGCCTGCACCGTCTTCGAGTCGAACTGGCCGGACGCGCCGAGCCGGGACGTGGCAGAGGGGCCTGAGCTCATGGAAACGAGGGCGTCGCCACGGGCGCGTTTGGCGTCGCCCTTTGCGGTGCCGGACCAAGCCGCCCCGGAGGTAGTGCGCGATCTTCAGGGGCGTCTCTGATCGCCGACACGACTCGGCGCGTCTATCGTTGGAGGAGGCGCTCATAGAGGGTTCAGTAATACCCCGGTGCCGATTAGCGCGGACCACCGCCCGGCCTCCGCTGAGGCCGCCCCGGAACTGACGTGTTCCCTGGACCTGCGTTTGCCAACGAAGTCTCAACGGAAGAGAAGTTCCGATGGACGTCGCCACCGTCACCGTCACCATGAAAGCCGCACTGGACATTACAGCTGGCCAAGTGGTCCGCATCACCGGAGCACCGGCCACCCATGCCGTCCCCCCTGCCGTCACCCCTGCTGTCACCCCTGCTGTCCAGCAGAGCGACAACCCCGACGACGAGACATTGCATACCCTTCCGCTCTTCGGGATTGCTCTGCGGAAGGCGTTGGCCACAAAGGACGTCGACGTTCAAATAGGCGGTGTTGTTTTCCAAATAGGCGGCGCTGCTTTCGGCGGCCTAGGCCCCGGAAAGCCTTGCGCGGTTGGCGTCAACAATGCGGGAAAACTCGTGCGCGCTAACGCCGTGAGCGGCGATCCGAAAGAAGTCTGCATCAGCGCTCCGAACTGGATCGGCGACTGTGACGCTTCGGGCATGGTGACAATCCGGCCCCGCCGCGACACGCGGCTGAACGTGCTCGACTTCGGAGCGGCAGGAGATGGAAAGGCCGACGACACGGACGCGCTCCAAGATGCCCTGGACTGCGCAATGCGACTCGAAAGGATGACGAATGCCCCGTTGTCCGACGGCAAAGTCGTCTACCTTCCACCGGGCGACTACCGGATTACGAAGCCCCTTGTCGTCTCGAACGGTTGCATTCTAGAGGGAGCCGGCTTCGGCTTCAGAGGAACTTCCCGAATAAAAGCGGATGTTGAAAGCGGCGACTTCAACCTTTCCACCAGGACTAATCCCCTTGACCCCCCTGCACACGTCCCTCCGATCCTTCCAGGTATCGGAGGCAGCATCGGCCAAGTCGGAGCAACAGGCGCCGGAGAGGCCGTTTATTGCGCAATTGCCCTGACGGGCTATTCGACCGGGGCCGGATCGCCCGACCGCGGTCGTGCTGACTATGCTGTGCTTCGCCAGTTCACCCTTGAGTCGAAACCCCTACAGGGGAGGGATACCACCGACCTCCATCAGACCCCGGAGATGGATGGCGTACGAGTTCTGGCGGGCGGCACGTGGATCGAAAAGGTGCGGATCGCCGGCTTCAGGCGTAACGGGATAACGATATACGCAAGCTACCCGAAGGCTGGCTTCACGCCGGAAGTTAATGCCAACCTCACACAGATACGTGATTGCCTTATCTATGGCAATGGCCAGCATGGGCTCGACATCGGCAGCAAGGGTAACGAAAATACCAATACCATGCTGGTCATGAATGTTTCCGCCACAGATAATGGGCGTGATGGAATTCATGACAACTCGTTTTTGGGCTGCACCTTCGTTTCGTGTCACACGGACGCAAACAAGCACCGAAACATCAGCTGCGAGCGCGGTAGTTCTCCGGCGTACTCTGTGTTCGTCGGCTGCTACGCCGAGGGGAATGCACCAGCGGTATTCAAGGGAGGGCATATCGCTGTAGTCGGAGGGGACATGGATATCACCCCGGACTCAACGTACTGGGGTTATGGCGCCGTCAGGGGAGGATCTGGACCCTCTGCCCTGAAAGTGCTCAATAACTTTTCCGAAGTGCAACTGTATCGGATCGTCTCCGGTGGGCTCGACATCGACGAGGGCGAGCTGAGGACTGGCGGAAAAGGATCTATAGCGCAAGGATACAAATATCTAGCGCAAAATGCCGGGCGTACACGCGGGGTGGTTCTTCCTGGCGACAGTGGTGAACCCAATTGGAAAACAATGAAAGGGAGCCTGACGCAAGATGGCGATGTGACATGGAAATGCTTGGGTAAACTGGAGCCCACGGTCGTAACGTCCAACATCCTCGGAAATAATGGAAATTCCCTGATCATTCAGGATATTCAGTCTATGACGGTGGACGGCAAGTTGGAAGCCGCAGGGGATTCCCTCTTCCGTACTGAAGTCCTGCCAGCTCCGGATCCTGACAACCCTCACGAACCTCGTGACCCTCTCAAGGGCAGGATAGAAACGTCCCTTATCAGTAATGGGCAGTTCCATACGTACTATCAAACCGCATACGAAAACGGTCCGTTTCCCGGCGCGCTGATGCTTCGGGAAGCCTGGATTGGAAACTACATCTACGGTGAGCGGCGAATCTGTGTTGTTCCTAACGGGGATCCCTTCAATGTCCCTGTGGGTAGCTGCAACTTCTACCGCCCGGGTGATCTGATCCTCAATGCCGTTAGAGATACAGGGCGCGACGGCCCGATCGGGTGGGCGGTGCAGGCTGCGTGTGGACAGGGACAGCTGGCTCTTGCCTGGGTTCCCGGGAAGCACTACCACATAGGGCACACCGTCAGGCCGACGCACGCCAATGGCTTCCTGTATCGGCTGACCGCCTACATCGCCGGCGGCCCGTTGAACCCGAAGGACAATGTCTCCGGTCAGCAGGATCCCTGGAACAACCAACCCCAGAGTGTTGGAAGGCTGACTAACGATAATCACCTAGTTTGGCAGACGATCTATGACTTGAATGAAAACAAATGGTGCATTGAGCCGCTTCCACAGCGTGCGGGAAAACAGATGGACTCGAATGCGACGGACATTCGCGGGCTGAAGGATGATTTCAACGCACTTCTTGACAAGATGAGAAAGGCGCACCTGTTGGAATAGGTGGAGGTGGACGGAACTGATATCGGGGATGCCGCATCTCGTCGAATCCGTCAGTGGGTCAGCTGAGCGTGGTGAACGTTGACGACACAGCGGGCCGGTGGCGCTTCGAAGGCGGCGAGTGTTCCAGGATGACTCTCGTGTCGCCAAAGCCACGCCAACTATGGGAGCACGCAGCACGTCGTGACGGTATGACGCCGTGCAGGGAACGCGTGGCTTTCCACGGATGGGCAGGCCGGCTGGGTCAGTTCGGCCTCTCGCGGCGTCGCTAGGGCGGGTATCGGGTCGTGATCAATCTGTGGGATTCGCCCTCGTGGTCGCGCCTGATCCGGTAGACCGTGTTGCGTGACGCGAGTGCAACTGACTGACACCGAGTGGGAGTTCATCGGGCCGTACCTGCCGATCGGCGAGTACGGCCCGTACCCCGAGCGGCTGCGCCAGCAGTTCGAGGGCGTGATCTGGAGGTTTCGGACGGGCGGCCAGTGGAGGGAGGTGCCTCAGGAGTTCGGGGCCTGGTCGACGGTCCACAACCGCTTCCGGCAGTGGAGGGACGCCGGGGTCTTCAAGGCCCTGCTGGAGGGCGCGATCGCGGAGGCCGCGAAGCGGGGTGAGGTGGACCTGTCGCTGGTCAGCGTGGATTCCACCACCGTCCGAGCTCACCACGACGCCGCCGGGATGCACCTCGACCCGGACACGCTGGCCGACCTGGAGAAGGCGGCCGAGGAGGCGGAGAAGGCCCGGCAAAAGGGGGAGGCCCGAAGGAACAAGACGGGCAGGACACCGCAGACGACCCGGAACGGGACGAGCGGCGACGCGTCCGACGCCGACGCAAGCTCCGCCTGAAGGCCGCCCTGCTCGGACGGTCCAGGGGCGGGCAGACCAGCAAGGTCCACGTCGCCGGCGAGCGCAGGTGCCGTCCGCTGGCCCTTGTCCTGACCGAGGGGCAGGCCGCCGACAGCCCGCAGTTCATCCCCGTGCTGAAGAAGGTGCGGGTGCGCGGGCCGGTCGGCCGGCCCCGCACCCGGCCCGGCGCGGTCGCCGCGGACAAGACATCCCACGCGGATAAGCGTCAAGCTGCAGCAGCGGATCGGTCCTCCGATGGCGGGATGGGAAATGCCTTCGCCTCGTCGTATGCCTGCCCGTGCTGAAGGCAGTGAAAGAGCATGCCGATCAAACGGTTGAACAGGTTCCGCTGAGCGGCGACGTGGCGGTCGCCGGCCTGTCTGCGGCGGTCGTAGTGAGCTCTGGCTCCGGGCGACTTGGTGAGTGAGACGAAGGCCCACACGTAGCCGACGGCGGCCAGGCGCTGGTTCTTGACACGCCGGTTCATGACGACGCGGCTCTTCCCACTGGCTCGTGTGACTGGGGCGCTTCCGGCGTATGCCTTCAGCGACTCGGCGCTCGCGAATCGGGTCCGGTCGTCGCCGATCTCGGCCAGCACACGCGCTCCGGTCAAGGCGCCCAGGCCGGGAAAGCCGCGGATGATCGGCGCGTCCGGATGCTCTTCGAAGGCCTGGCCGGCGGCTGCCTCGAGTTGGTCGGCGTTGAGGCAAGCGGTGTTCAGCTGTCGCAGGAGAGCAGTGGTCTGCTGTCCCAGGGCTGCCTCGACCCGCGGGGGCTGGTGGAGGTAGTCACGGTGGAAGACCTCGTGGAGTCTGTCGGCCTCGGCCTGGATCCCACGGACTCGACCTGCCTGTGCGAGGAGGGCTTGCAGCTTGCGTCGCGTCAGGCCTGCCGCTGCCGTCGGTGTCGGAGCAGCGGCCAGTATCGAGCGGGCCTCTCGCGAGCACAGGCCCTGCTTGTGGTCGGCGAAGGCCGTCAGGATGGCCGGGTAGAACTCCCTCAGCTGGGATCGGAGCTTGTTGTGGGCCTGGCCGCGGTCCCATACGGCGTCCTGCTGGGCACGGGCAAGCACGGCGATGGCCCGCACAAGTTCGGAATCCGCGGGCAGCGGCCGGTGGGCGGCCATGTCGGTCCGCAAGATGTTGGCCAAGGCGGCTGCGTCGACGGAGTCCGACTTCTTCCGGGCGACCGAATACCGCTCCCGGTAGCGTGCGACCGAAAGCGGATTGATCGCGTAGACGGGGCGGCCGGAGGCCCGCAAGCAGGAGACGAGGAGTCCGCGGGAGGTCTCGATCGCGACCGGGATCGGCGCCTGCGCGCTGTCGCCGTGCTCCAGCAACAGATCGCTGAGCTGCGCGAAGCCGGCGACATCGTCAGTGATTCGTGCCTTGGCGAGTTGCGTTCCGCCGGCGTCTACCAGCGCGATGTCGTGATGGTCCTCGGCCCAGTCCACCCCGCAGAACACTGGCGTGGATCGCACTGTGAGCTCCATGCGGCCCTCCTCGTTCGACGTCTTCCCTGGTCAGAGCCTGTGCAGGGCGCGCGTGCTCCCTAATGGAAGTGCTCAAGGCACGTCATCCCACCAGCCGTTCGCAACCCCAGCGGGAGGTGCGGCCCTCGGTCTGCTGCAGCGCTGAATACTCACGCAATGGAAAGAGGTGACCCGCACAACCGGCTCGGACTACGACCAGCGAACATCGCCACGGCCTGCGTAGCCAGCTGACTGTCTCGGGCTCGTCGCGATGAGCACGGAGCCGGCCTCGTCTTGTCTAAGGACTCCGAGGTCCGGGCATACTCAAAGGCTCGGTCCGTGCCACGAAGACCGGCTCTGATACCCAGGCGAACCTGAGGTGCCGCTGCCGTCCTTCGTTTCCCATTAGGCCTACTCCTCCCGCGGCAACCGCTCCCACCTGCGCAATCGCGGTATCAAGGCTGTCATCCCGGAGAAGAGGGACCAGGCCGCCAATCGAGAGAAGAAGGGCGGCAGGGGTGGTCGGCCAGTCGGCCACGACGTCGAGCTCTACAAGGAGCGGAACACCGTCGAGCGCCTGATCAACAGGCTGAAGGCCTGGCGGGGCATCGCCACCCGGCTCGACAAGAAGCCCGAGAGCTACCTCGCTGGCCTCCACCTCCGCGCCTCGATGATCTGGATCAAGGACCTCGCCAAGACCATTCCTTGATCACGACCAAATACGCTCCCTAGCGGTGGCCCGACGCCTGGTCGAGGGACCCTCGGTCCTTCCCAACGTGCGACCACGATGGGCTGCGGGCCGGGCGGGGGTACAGCAGGGCCGCGCCCGTCCGGCCCGCAGAAATCCGGTTGCCGGGCTGCTGCGACCACTGCTACGTTTCCGGAGGCCGTGCGAGAGAACGAGGAGGTGGTACCCGTGAACGCAGTATCGACATGGGTGCTCCCCTCCGTGGCCACGGTCGGACGATAGGTCGTCCGGGAGCGCCGTTCCAGAGCACTCCCGAAAGGCACGACCCGTGCACTTCACTTCCGAACAGCGTTTCGACGACGGCGTCCTCGAACGCGAATTCACCCTCGGCGAGATCCCCGGCATCCTGTGGACGCCCGCGTCCGCATCCGCCCCGGTGCCGCTGATCCTGCTCGGCCACCCCCCGCTCGGACTGCGCAGGATGCACCCCCGACTGGTGGCGCGGGCCCGGCACGCCGCGGCGGACGGCTTCGCCGCGGCCACGATCGAGCTCCCCGGGAGCGGCGACCGGCCCCGCTGGGCCGCCGTCGATCAGGCCCGCGCCGACCTGCGCCGGGCCATGGAAGCCGGCGAGCCGGTCAGCGACGAGATCATCGACGCCCTCGTCCTCCCGCTCGTCGACAAGGCCGTCCCGGAATGGCAGGCCGCCCTCGACGCCCTCCTGTCGTTGCCCGAGATCGGCGGCCCGGTCGGGTACTCGGGGGGAGTGATCTCCATCGGCGTCCGCCTCGCGGTGGTCGAGCCGCGCATCGTGGCCGCCGGACTCTTCGCCGGCAGCTTCGTGCCTCGCGCCATCTTCGAGGAGGCCCGCCAGGTCACCATTCCCCTGCACGTCCTGCTGCAGTGGGACGACGAAGGGAACGACCGGCAGGCGGCCCTGGACCTGTTCGACGCCTTCGGCTCCAAGGAGAAGACCCTGAACGCCAATATGGGCGGACACACCGGCGTGCCGCAGTTCGCCGGGGACGCCGCGGCCCAGTTCTTCACCCGGCACCTGAAGTGAGGCCGGGCCGCCGGTAGGCGGTACCGGCCAGGACGCCGCTCATCGAGGAGCGGTCCCTCGGCCCTCCACACCGCGGGCCCCTGCCACTCGGCAGGGGCCCGCACTGCCCGCAGCCCTCAACTGCTCCTGGTTCCCGTGAACCAAGCCAACCGGCTCAGACAGCGCCGAACTCGCCCGCCCGGACAGCCGCGAGGAACGACTGCCACGCCTTGGCAGGGAAGACGAGCGCCGGGCCCTCGGGGTCCTTGGAGTCACGGACGGGAACGGCGCCCGGGAAGCTCGCGGAGACCTCCAGGCACTCGCCACCGTTGGTGGAGTACGACGACTTGACCCAGGACGCGCAGGACAGGTCGGGGTTCATGGGGTCAACTCCTTTCATCCTTGGGCCCATCAGGATGGTCTGCTCAGACCGTGCCGAACTCGCCGGCTCGGACGGCGATGACGAACGACTGCCACGCCTCGGCAGGGAAGATCAGCGCCGCACCCTCGGGGTCCTTCGAATCACGCACGGGAATCAGACCGGGGACACCGGTGGCGGCCTCCAGGCACTCTCCCCCGTTGTCGCTGTACATGCTCTTGTGCCACCTGGCAGCGCCGAGATCAACAGGCATGGCCTCGGGGTCCTTTCCCGTCAGACAGGTCGAACGCATGCTCAAGATACCCATGCCGACGGACTGCGGACACCCCGCAACTGGCCGTTCCCGCACCACATCCACGCGAGTTTGCACGCCAAGAAGGACCCCGACCGGAATGCCGGTCGGGGTCCTCGCTCGCGGGTCGACTCAGACGGCGCCGAACTCGCCCGCCTGAACGCCGGCGACGAACGACTGCCAGGCAGCGGCGGGGAAAACAAGTGCAGGGCCCTCGGGGTCCTTGGAGTCACGGACAGGGGTCAGACCGGGAAAGTCAGGCGAGATCTCGACACAGTTCCCGCCGTTGCCGCTGTGTCGCGACTTCACCCATCGGGCGCCGGTCAGGTTGATGGGCGTCATTCAAGGTCCTTCCGAACAGCGCGGATCATGGCGAGTGAGGCCGCCGTGGATAGCGACTCCACCTGCAGCTGATCGTAGTCCTCTTCCCACGCTGCAATGGCTGTGCGACCTCGTTCCAGGTACCCCCGAAGCTGGGACTCTGCGTAGCCGACCACTGATCGATCCGGCAGAGTGAGCAGGACCACGGGCAGCATGAAGGGACGATGCTCAGCAAGATCGAACGGTGCAACCTGAACGGTGATGTTCGGCCGACTGGCAAGTGACTCAAGATGATCGAGTTGAGTGCGCATCACCCCGCTCCCCCCGATGGGCCTCAGAAGACAGCTCTGATCCAAGACGGCATGGATGGTTGGCGGAGCCTTCTGGTTCAGCAGCTGTTGGCGTTGGGCGAGGAACGCCACACGCTCATCGGCCTGCTCCTGGCTGATGCTGCCACGACGGACGCTTGCAGCCTCAAGTGACGCGGCATAAACAGGTGTTTGGAACAGGCCAGGGATCACGCCCAACTCGAACGTACGCAGGCGCCGACACCTCGCCTCGGCCTCCGCGAACTCGGCGAATCCCTCAAGCAGGCTGGCGCGCGAGTAGCGCCTCCACAGCTCGTAGAAGGTGCCTCCGGTCTCGAATACCTCGTCAGCCCTAACAGCAAAGTTATGGGTTACGGGCTTCTTCGCTCGTTCGACGTACGAGACCATGGCGTTCGAGAAGCCCATCCTCCGCCCCAGTTCCGTCTGCGACCATCTCATGGCTCGCCGTGACCTGCGAAGCTCTACGCCAAAGCGAGCAAGTGGAGACGACGTCGGGTCAGGCTCACTGTGCTGCATGGGCTTTGCCACCTCTAACCGGCCGAAACAGTCAAGGGTTAGACCCTGGCCATCGTAGAGCCGATCGGGCCACCATGGCTACACCCGGTAAGAACTCGGGAACCCAGAGCGACCAATGGAGCCCCCATGCCCCGTGGCCCCCGCATGCCCGTGTACCAGCCCGCCGTCGGCGAGGTCGTCCGTGACCTCGCCCATCGCTCCCCCGGCGGGCAGCCCGCCGAGGGTGTCTACATGGACACCCTCGGCGGCGCCGCCTACCTCCGGCCCGAGGGCGGCGGTTGCGAGTGGACCACCCGGCCCGAGAGCGTCCAGCGGCTCGACCAACCCCGCCGCGTCGCCGTCCAGCACCCGAGCCCGCCGCGCGCGAACAGCGCGGCGTGAGCGCGGCGTTCAGGCTGCTCGCGGTCACCGTCACCGTGCCCGCGCTCAGCGCCGGCGCCGCCGCGCTCGCCTGCCGGCCGATCCAGGACGGGCCCCTCGCGCCCCGACTCCTCGTCTTCGGCCTGGTTCTCACGACCGGCATCGTCGCCGGCCTCCCCGCCTCCTTCACCTGGCTGTCGAAGCCCCGACCCGGCCGGTGAACCCCATCCACACACCCAAGGAGCCCGCAATGCTGTACCCGCTGCCCGAGATCCTCACCAACCCGCCCCGCCGCCGCCTCGGCCACCAGGCCCTCGTCCTCAACACCGACGGCGCCGTCCTGCTCGTCGAAACCACCTACAAGAACGGCTGCACCCTCCCCGGCGGCAGCGCCGAACGCAACGAACTCCCCCACCTCGCCGCCCGCCGTCACACCGAGACCGAAACCGGCCTCGTCCTCCCCCTGCGCAGCATCCTCGCCACCGACTACGTCGACGCCCAACTCCTCCCCGAAGGCGTCAACTTCGTCTACTGGGGCGGCCGCCTCACCCGCGCCCAGGAAACCACCGTCACCCGCCACCGACCCCCCGAGCGGATCGTCGCCCTGCACTGGGTCCAGCCCGACCGACTCGCCGACACCATGGCCACCGACCAGCACCGCCGCGCCGCCCAGGCCCTCACCGCCCTCTCCCGCGGCGCCCACCTCCCCTTCCTCCTGCGCGGCATCCCCGCCGAATAGCCCGACGAGCGACGGACGACCGGCGGCCGGCGGCCGACGGGCGCCGGTCACCGTCCGGCCGGACGAACGGCTCCGGGAAACCGCACGACCGGTGGAACCCTCCCACCGCGTGATCCGTTCCATGTGTGGGTGACGGGGCGACAAGAGCCCTGTCGGGACATGGGGGTCGGCCGGTCGTGGTGATGTGGTGGGTGGTGTCGTTTCCCGGCTTCGCCGTGATGGTGATGCTCTTCGTCTTCCTGGAGACCATCACCCGTCGGATCAGGCGCATCGGCTTTGTTCAGAAGCGGCTGGGCGAACGCAAGGAACGGTCCTTGTCGAACGTGGCCCTCGACGTGTTCACCACCACGGTGAGCAGCGTCAAGGAGTACGAGCTGGAGGAACGCGCGTCGAAGACGATGCTGCGGGACGAGGAGAGCGACGGCGCACCGCCCCGTTCGACCGTCGACCTCCGCACCGGGAGGGCGGTCATCGTCCTGCCACAGCGCCAGGGTGAACGAGCGTAGGCCGACGTCGGTCGGTCACATGCTCAGCCGCTCAGCCGGTCCGACGGCGGACCAGCACGCGGGTGGTGCTGCCGTCGTCCTCTTCGATGTCCCGGACGTGCTCGAAGCCGATGCCGTCCAGCAGCGTCAGCGAGGCCCCGTTCTCCGCAGCCACGGTGGCGTGGACGTCGGTCAGCCCGAGGGCGCCGAAGCCGTAGGCCGTGAGCGCCTCGGCCAGCTCCGTCCCGAGGCCGAGCCCCCAGGCGGCCGGCGCCAGGGCGTAGACGATCTCGTGGCCTCCGGTGGCGTCGGTCGGCTTGATCTCGGCGTGCCCGACCAGGACTCCGTCCCGGCGGACGGCCCAGACATCGAACAGGTCCTGGGCGTAGACCTTCGTGAAGATCCGCCCGAACAGGGCCCGGTCCGCCGCTTCGGAGGCAGGGCCGTCACCCATCCACCGTGACACCCTGGTGTCCTGGAACAGGGCGACGAAGCCCTCCTCGTCGCCGGGGACGTAGGGCTCCAGCAACAGCCGCTCGGTGCGCAGGGTAGGGGTCACGAGCGGCGACGCTACCCACGCGGCAGCCAGGTCGGCAAACGACTTTCACCGGCCGTCGGCTTGTCGTCGTCGGCCAACCCCGCGGCTTGGACGGCCGCCCCGGGTCGGGAGGATTCCTGCCCACCCGGGACGGCCGGAGACCACAGCGCCGCACCGGCGCAGGGACTCGCTCGTTCGTCAGATGGAGGTGGAGAGTGCCACGTGGCGCCATTGGTCGAGTTCACGCCGTACCAGATCCAGTTTCGCCTCGACGCGCTCGACCGCGTCCGTGCCCAGCTGGAGGCGCAGCGGAGGCTCGGCGGTCTCGGTGACGTCGACGACGGCTTTGGCGGCCTTCACCGGGTCGCCCGGCTGGCGGCCGTCGTAGTGGGCCAGTGCTTCGCGCACCGGTCCCGCCGCCTCGGTGTAGTCGGCGATGGCGGCCGGCTCGACCTGAACGCTGGAGCTGGCCAGGAAGTCCGTGCGGAAGCCGCCCGGTTCGATGATCGTGACGCGGACTCCGAGGGGGGCCAGTTCGCCGTGCAGTGCTTCGGAGATGCCTTCGAGAGCGAATTTCGACGCACCGTACAGGCCGGTCGCCGGTGCGGTGGCGAAACCGCCTACGGAGCCGATGTTCAGGACGTGTCCGGATCGCTGGGCGCGCAAGGTCGGCAGGGTCGCCCGCAGCGTGTTGAGCACGCCGAACACGTTGACGTCGAACAGTGCCCGCGCGGCCTGGTCGGAGGTCTCCTCGATCGCGCCGACGAGGCCGTAACCGGCGTTGTTGACAACGACGTCGATCCGGCCGAACCGGGACAGTCCGGCCTCCACGGCAGCCGTCAGCTGCTCCGGCTCGGTCACGTCCGCGCTCACCGCCAGCAGTCCGTCCGGCTTGTGCGGGTACGCCTTGAGCACCGCCGATGCGTCCCTCGCGGTGGCGATCACGCTGTGACCTCGGTCCAGCGCCTCACGGGTGATCGCCGCACCGAGCCCCCGCGATGCCCCGGTGACGAACCAGATACTCATGTCTCTCCCCTGTTCCGATGACCCGATGGGCCGACGGCTCGACGCTAGACCCTAGAGTCGGGTCTAGATCAACAACTGTGTGAGGGAGGGCACTCATGGACCTGAGCATCGGTGAGGTGGCGCAGCGCAGTGGGCTGAGCGTGCACGCGTTGCGGTTCTACGAGCGGGAGGGCATGTTCGCCAACCCGGTACGCCGCCTGTCCAACGGCCGCCGGATCTATCACGAGGAAGATCTGGAGTGGCTGGCGATCTGCACGAAGCTGCGCTCCTCCGGCATGTCCCTGCCGGCGATCCGGCAGTACATCGAGCTGGTCCGCCAGGGCCCGGGCAACGAACACGAGCGGCTTGAGGTGCTGCGCCGGCACCAGGACCATGTGGAGGCGCAGATCCGGGAGCTGCAGGGGACCCTGGACGTGATGCGGGACAAGGTGCGGATCTACGAGGACCACGTCGCCCGCGGCGAAGCCGACCGACTCTGGAACCCGTCCCACCCGGGTACCCGGCCATGCCCAGAGCCCCCGTGCTCGGCCGGCCAGGAGAGCACCCGACCGATGTCGGCGGCCTCGAACCCACGCCCATCGTGCGGAGCATGACGCGGTCCGAACGCAGCCGGCCGACGTGTGAGGGCGGCCTTCGGCAGCTGCGCGCCTAACGCTTCGGGCACGGGTCCCGGTAGGCGAGGCCGGGCGGCGCGTAGCGCTGCCACTGCGGGGGGCTGACGGCACCCGTGCTGTAGGAGCACAGGCGGTCGGCGAGCCTGGCGGGGTCGGCGTCGACCAGCGAGACGGTGTGGCTGGAGGCCACGAGGAGCGTGGGGCCGGCCGCCACGAGCGCGACCGCCCGGATCGTGTTGCCGCTCGGGTTGGCGATGGAGGCCACCCGGGTGGGGGCGGTGGGGTCGCGGACCTCCCAGAGTTCCAGCGTGGTGCTGTTCCAGATGGTCATGAGCGTGCCGCTCTGGGCGAATTCGATGCCCTTGACGTCCTGCACCGTCGGGATGGTCGTCTGGGGGCGGGGGTGCTGCGGGTCGGCGATGTCCCAGAGGGACACCGTGTTCCCGCTGTTGCCACCGGCGGCGAGCAGCCGGTTGTCACTGCTCAGTCCCAAGGCGTCGTTGAAGAGCCCGGGCACGGTCACCCGCGATGTCGGCTCGCCGCCGCCGGTGAAGTGGAACAGCTCAAGGGCCGCGCACTTGCAGGTGGCGTCCGGTGAACTCGTGACGGCCAGGACCGTGCCGGCCGAGGTGCCCCGGGAGAGCGCGGAGCCCATGTTCAGCGCGTCACTGGGGTCGGTGACGCCGTCCGGGGGCTTGATCGCCGAGGAGCCGGTGCGCCTCGGCTTCGCCGGGTCGCTGACGTCCCACCAGTCGAAGCCGGCCTTGCTCGCCAGGTAGGCCGTGCGGCCGTGGTTCAGCACGCCCGCGTCGTGGCCGCCAGCGTCGGGAGCGGGGATCGAGCCGACCTCCGCCGCGTCGAGCGTGTCGGTGATCCGCCACAGGTGGAGTGCTCCGCCACGGATCACCGCCATCAGGTGGCCGCCGTCGTCCCAGGTCACTCCGAGGGTGATGATCCAGTCACCGAGGCCTGACGGGGTGGCGGGGAAGTCGGCGGTGCCCAGGGAGGCGGCCTTGACCGGGTGGTTCGGATCGCTCACGTTCCAGAGCTGGACCTCGCCCTCCCAGCCGATGGTCAGCAGCGCTCCCGCACGGATGAAAGCGGTGCTCCGCACCGAGAGCGGCAGGGTCGTCAGGAGGACGGGGCCCGTGGCCGGGGTGAGGTCCCAGAGCCCGACAGACTGTGTGCGCGGGGGCGGCATCGACGCCGCGGCCTGCTGGGGCGCGGCCATCAGGTGTCCGTCCGGGCTGAACGACCAGGACGGGAGGCCACCGGGCAACCGGGCCTCGTCGACCTGCCGTGCCGGGGACCGCCACCGGCGGACCACGCCGTCGTCGCCCGCGGTCACCAGCCCGCCGGCCACGGTCCCGGCCATGACCTGGAGGCCGGCGGCCGTCTTGATGCAGGTCGACGCCGCGGACCCCAGGTCGCTCAGCTCCTCCGGGGCCACGGAGGCGACGCACAGATCGCCCTTGGGGTCCTTCACGTCCGTCCCACCGTAGGCCAGTCGGCGGCCGTCCTGGCTGAAGGCCACCGCGCTCACGTTCGCGGAGCCCTCCATCGCGACCCTGACGGCCTCGGGGTGGGCCGGATCCCCGACTCGCCAAAGACCGACCTCCCGCTGGCTGCCGGCGGCCAGCATGCCACCGTCGGGGCTGAACGCGATCGACTTGTACCCGGTGTCCAGGGCGGCCGGGTTGACCGGATTCGCCGGGTCGGCGACATCCCACAGCTGGGTCTTGCCGCCTTGAACGGTGCTGGCGAGCAGATGTCCCTGGGGCGAGAACGCGACGGCGGCGAGGGCGTTCGGCCCGAGGCCGGTCGGGTTGCGCAGCCGGGCGAGCTGCTCGGGCGCGCTGGGCCGGGCGATCGACCACAGGCGGGTGTCGCCGTTGCCCGAGGCCGACGCGAGCAGGGTGCCGTCCGCACTGACGGCCATGGAGGGGACGCTCGTCTCCTCCTCCGCCGGGTCGGTCGGAAACGGCAGCCTGGCCGCGACCACGGGCTTCGCGGGGTCGGCGAGGCTCCACAGGCACAGGCCGCCCTCATGACCGCAGGCGGCCGCCAGGTGGGACCCGTCCGGGGTGAGGGCGATGCCCGTCGGAGCGACCTCGACGGTCGAACGGAGGACCGGTGCAGCCGGGTCGGTGAGGTCCCAGACCCGCACCGCCCCGTCCTCGTTCACGGCGGCGGCCAGGGGTGCCCGGGCGGCGGTCGCCACGACGAGGACCCCGCTGCCGGCCTCGCCGACGACGCTGTTCACCAGCGAACCGCCCAGGTCGTACAGCTGGGCGGCGGCCTCCTGGGTGGGGGACGTGCGGTGGGCGGCGATCGCGAGCTGGGTGGCCAGCCCGGGATCGGTACTGCCGAGGGCCTGCGCCCGCGCGGCCAGGTCCTTGGAGTTGACGACCGCGGTCTGCCGGTCCGCTGCCGCCCGCTCCTGCGCGGTGGCGTCCCGTTGGCGCATGGTGAGCACGCCACCCGTCGCGGCCAGCAGCGTGAGCACGCAGAGCACCGCGGCCACCGTCCGCCACCTCCGTCGGCGCGACCGGTGGTGGACGCGCCCGCGTTCCAGGTAGTCCCGTTCGGCCTCGTTCAGATACCCGACCGGGCCGTGCGACCAGGGCTGGGCGCCCGCCAGCGTGCTCTTGTTCGGCAGCAGATCGCGGTCGCGCCCACCGCGCTCCCAGCGGTCCCGGTCGTGCCGCAGGACCTCCCGCCAGGCCAGGAACGCACGGTCCTCCTCGACCCAGGCCCGCAGCTTCTCCCAGGCGTTGATCAGCGCCTCGTGCGCGAGCTCCACCGTCTCCACGCCTTCGGCGCTGCGGCCGGTGACCAGCAGTCGCTCTCCGGCGAGCCGCTGGGCGATGCGCCACTCGCCCTCGCCGAGGTCGGTGCGCAGCGCCGTCCGGCGGGTGGCCGCCAGCGAACCCAGCGGCACCCTGGCGAGCTGGGTGAAGAGGCGGCGGGCCACGTTCTCGTCCTCCGGCGAGACCGTCCGTTGCAGGGCGTCGTTGGCGTAGACGCCCAGTGCGCCCTTCACGCCGCCGAGCGCCTCGTAGGCCTGGTGGGTCAGCAGACCGGCGTCCTGGCGCTTCCAGAGCAGGTCGAGGGTGAACCCCAGCAGCGGCAGCGCGCCCGGCTCGGCGCCGGTGTCGTCCAGCAGGCGCTCGGCCAGGTTGGGCGCGTAGCGCACCCCCGCGACGGCGTCGACCGGCGCGGTGACGACCTGGTGCAGCTGCTCGCGGCTCATCGGGCCGAGCGCGTAGACCTGCCGGCCGATGACCGGGCCGAGGCCCGGGTGGGCGAGGGCCGCCTCCAGGAAGTCGGCCCGCAGGGTGGTCAGGACACGGACGGTGTTCGGCAGGGCGTCGGTGAACAGCGCCGCGGCCAGTTCGTCGACGGCGGACCGGCCGCGCGCCAGGAGCTCCTCGAACTGGTCCAGCACCAGAAGCAGTTGACTTGCCCCGTGGCGTTCCAGAAGTCGGGGTGCGAGGTCGGCCATGCCCTGTGGCCCGGCCAGCAGGGCGGCCAGGACGGGGGCCCGCTCCAGGCGCTGCGTCGGCGACAGCTCCGGCTCCAGCAGCGGCAGCAACGCGGCGGCCAGCGCCGACAGCGGGCTGCTGCCGGAGTCCGGCCGCAGGGTCACCGCCAGTGCCCCGGCCGCCCGGCGCCGGGGCACCACCCCGGCCATGGCCAGCGAGGACTTCCCGGAGCCGGAGGGGCCGACCACGGTGACCCAGCGCTCGCGGGCCGTCAGGAGCGCGACCTCCTCGCTCTCGGCGTTCCGGCCGTGGAACACCGGTGCGTCCGACTCCTGGAACGAGGTCAGGCTGCGGAACGGCGACGGCGGCAGCGCGACGGCCCGCAGCCCGGGCCAGGCCGCCATCAGGCCGTCGGTGGGGATCAGGTAGCTCACCGGGGGATCGGTCGCCTCGGCGATCGTCACCATGCCGACCACCCCGCCGAGGTCGGCGTCCCACACCGGGCTCCCGCTGAACCCCCCGGAGACCCGGTAGCCCCCGGGCGCCGCGAGGTCGACCTGCAGCAACCCGCCGCCCTGGCGGTCCCGCAGCACACCCGCGTGCCAGACCCCGTCCGACCGTCCGACCGGGAACCCGAACACCCGCACGTGATGGTCCCAGACGTTCTCGCTCCGGGTCTCGACGGGCCGGAGCGGGTGGGCGCCGGCCAGCGGGGCGGCCAGCCGCAGCACCGCGACGTCCCCACCGCGCTCCGACGTCCGCGGCACCCAGTGCTCGACGACCGCCATCACACCCGCCACGGCCGGCTCGCCCGTCCCGGACGACGCCGGCAGCAACGGCAGGTCCACGAACACCCAGGACCCGACCCCCGGCTCGACGCCCTGGCCGGCGAGCGCCGCCGAGACCACGTGCGCGCAGGTGAGGGCCAGGTCGGGCGCGACCAGGAAGCCCGCACCGACCGGCCTGCTCAGCGCATCGCGGACCCGCAGCACCGCCGCGTCCAGCGACCGCGCCCCGGCCCCCTCGACGGGCCCGGTGGCCCGCGACGTCACGGCGCGGGCTCCACCGGTACCGGCCGACCGCCCCCGCCCGCGTCGTCGGCCGGGGCCCGGTGCCAGGTCAGCGAGACCTTGAAGTTGGCCTGCGCCGAGGTGCTGGAGATCACCACGTCCGCCTCCGCGGACAGCGACAGCCCGAACTCGATGCCAATCTCGTCCGGCGCGTGGACCATGTCGCGGAAGCCGTCCACGAAGTCCTGCGCCACCGGCCGCACCCCGGCCAGCATCTCGCCCAGCGACCGGGTGGCGCGCGCCACGACCTGGCCCGGCCGGGCGACCTGCACCAGGCCCTCCGCGGTCTGCTCGATCTCGACCCTCACGACATCCGGGCGGCCGTCCGCGGTACCGACCGGCAGCTCGACGAGATACGCCATGTCTCCCCCTCGGGACCTCACCGGCCCCCGTGCGTGGGTGCCCCCTGCCCCCGTGCGTGGCTCTCCCATGCCCCCGTACCGCTCCCGCCAACCCCGGCTGCGCCCGCCTCCCCCGGACCTGCACGGGGCGCGGACTCCTCGCGCACACGACCGCGGGCTCCTC
This sequence comes from Kitasatospora sp. NPDC058218, assembly GCF_042882445.1. NCBI lineage: Bacteria > Bacillati > Actinomycetota > Actinomycetes > Kitasatosporales > Streptomycetaceae > Kitasatospora > Kitasatospora sp. NPDC058218. The sequence goes on from NZ_JBHVWC010000005.1 coordinate 162,613, forward strand.
GCGCACACACCGGCGGGCGGGGGGATGATGTGCATCAGGAAGCGCGAGGAGGTTCCGACTCATGGACATCTCGCTGGCCACCGATCGGCTGATCGTCCGGGACTGGTCCCCCGACGACGCCGAAGCCGCTCTGGCGATCTACGGGTCGCCGGATGTCGCACACTGGCTGACCCCGGCGATGGACCGCGTCGTCGACGTGGCGGCGATGCGCTCGGTGCTGCAGGCCTGGCAGGAGGCCCAGCCGAACCTGCCGCCCCCTCGGGGCCGGTGGGCCGTGCAGCGCAAGGAGGACGGGGCGGTCGTCGGCGGCCTCGGCATCCGGCTGCTGCCGCCGTACGAGGACGACCTGGAGATGAGCTGGCAGCTGGCCCCCGACGCGTGGGGGAAGGGCTACGCCACCGAGGCCGGCCGGGCCCTGATCGCCTGGGCGTTCACCCACGAGGCCGAGGAACTGTTCGCGGTCGCCCGGCCGAACAACACCCGCGCCATCGCGATGGCGAAGCGGCTCGGCATGGAGTGGGTGGGCGAGACCACCAAGTACTACGGCCTCAACCTGCAGGTCTACCGCGTCCGGCCGAGCGACTTCCACGACTGACCGGGCGGCCCCGCTCCTGCGGCGCAGGTGGCCGGCCGCCCTACGCCCCCGCGCCCGCCGCCCCACCGACCGCCGGGATCGGCGGGGCGGCGGGTGCCGGGCCGAGGGTCGTCGTCCCCGGGGCGGCGCGGTGGCCGAGGCCGGTCCGGTAGACGTCCAGGGCGCGCTCGACCCGGCCGGTGCGGCGCAGCAGGTCGCCCAGCAGCCGGCAGAGGTCCGCGAGGTCGCCCGCCGCTCCGGCCCGTTCGAGCAGGGCGAGGGCGCGGCCGTAGTGCTCCTCGGCGGCGTCCGGTTCGCCCCGCTCCTCGGCGATGAGTCCGAGCAGCCGGTGCGCCCCGGCGGCGTGGACGGCGCCGCGGTCCGGGCCGATCCGGTCGAGGAGGCTCCGGAGCAGGTCGTCGGCCTGCGCGTGGTGGCCACGGCGGCGCAGGACGTCGGCGAGTTCGACGTCCACCTGGTGCGTGAACAGCTCCGCCTGCCGGGAGGCCAGCATGGCGCGGGCGGTGCGCAGTTCGTCCTCCGCCCGGGCGAGGTCGCCGGCCTGGGCGTGGACGTAGCCGCGCATCCAGTGGCACTTGGCGAGGTCGGAGGTGAGGCGTAGGCGCTGGTAGAGCGCCTGCGCCTTGGCCAGCGAGGCGTCCGCCTCGGCCGCCCGCCCGTCGGCGATCAGCGTGCGGGCGACGCTCCGGTGCATCCCGGCGACCAGCGCGGGGTCGGTGGCACCGGGCGCCAGGGCGAGGGCCAGCTCGGCGGCCTGGGCGGCCCGGGCGTGGGCGCCCATGTCCATGTAGGGGCCGATGGCGGCCGAGTACAGCAGGAGCAGTGCGTCGGGGTCGTGCAGTCCGCCGGCGTTGAGCCGGTCGATGGCCGTCTCCAACAGGTAGCAGGCGTACCGGAGTTCGCCCGCCAGCAGGTGCGCCACGGCCCGGCCCCGGATCGCGGCGGCGCGGCGCGGCAGGGGCTCGTCGGCCAGCAGGCGCTCCGCCTCCTCGAAGTGCTCCCTGGCCTCGTCGAGGCGGCCGGCCTCCAGCGCGCAGTCGCCGAGGCCGAGCAGGGCGGCGGGCCGGACGGACTCGACCCCGTAGTGGTCGGCGCGGTCCCGGGCGGCGGCGAAGCGGCGGGCCGCCTCGGTGGTGTCGCCGTCGGCGAGTGCGCTCTGGGCCTCGGTCAGCGCGAGCCCCAACTCGGTGGCCAGGTGGGCCGGTCGGCCGGTGGCGAGCTCGTCGAAGGTGACGCCGAGGCGTTCGGCGAGGTGGCGCAGCGCGGCCTCGGAGGGGTGCACCCGGCCGGCCTCGACGGTGGAGACGTAGGCAGCGGTGTAGGCGGGTTCGGCGAGCATGCGCTGGGTCAAGTGCCGTTCCCTGCGCAGCCGTCGGACGCGCTGCCCGATGCCGGCCGGATCCTGCTCCGAGGTCATGACCGCCCCTTCCGTCGGGTTTTCGCCGTTCTCGTCCCGACCCATTGTCGTGGACGCGACAGTGTTCTACATTAACTCCTCGCTTGAGTCTGATTATCCAGTCACTTAATCCCCACCGCCATGCCTCGCTCCACCGTTCACCGCCGCCCTGTCGGCTCACCACCGCCCTGTCGGTCCACCCCCGGAGGTCCCCTCGTGCGTCACGGCAGATTCGCCACCACCGCCCTGGCCGGCATCACGGCCCTGGCAGCCCTCTGCTCCTGGCCCGTCCCCGCCGCCGCGGCCGCCGGCGGCGAGCCGCCCCGCCCGGCCACGTCCGCCACCGCCACCGCCACCGCGGATGCCGCACGCCCGGGCGCCGGCCACCAGGTCGAGGTGTTCGCCGAGAACGGCAGCATCAGCCGCGCCCGGGTGCCCGCGGCCTCCCCGTTCGCCTCCCCGCAGCCCCTCGCCGGGCCCGCGGCGGGCGACGGCACCGTCACCCCGGTGGTCCGCAACGGCAGCACCGACAGCAAGCTCGACGTGGTGGTGATCGGCGACGGCTACATGGCCGCCGAACAGGAGAAGTTCCTCACCGACGCCGCCACGAAGTGGCAGGAGATCACCGCCGTCGAGCCCTACACGACCTACCGCTCGCTCTTCAACGTCTGGGCCGTCCAGGCCGTCTCCGCCCAGTCCGGCGTCTCCGGGGACCCGGACCGCGCCACCGTCCGGCAGACCGCCCTCGGCTCCTACTTCTGGTGCGAGGACGTCGAGCGCCTGCTCTGCGTCGACACCGACGCCGTCGACCGCTACGCCGCCAAGGCCCCGCAGGCGGACCTCGTCCTCGTGGTCGCCAACAGCGCCAAGTACGGCGGCGCCGGCTACAACGACGTCGTCTCACCGCTCGGGTACTCCGGCATCGCCACGGTGTCGGGCGGCAACGACCGCTCCGGACAGGTGGCCGTGCACGAGACCGGCCACTCCCTCGGCCTGCTCGCCGACGAGTACTACTACGACGGCCAGGGCACCTACCAGGGCGACGAACCGACCGAGGCGAACATCACCACGCTGACCGCCGACCAGCTGCGCCGCACCCGCAGCAAGTGGTACCGCTGGCTCGGCCGGACCTCCCCCGACGGCGGGACGGTCGGCGCGTACGAGGGCGGCGGCTACTACCCGACCGGCCTCTACCGGCCCACCGACAACTCGATCATGCGATCGCTCGGACGCGAGTTCAACCTCCCCGGCCGCGAAGCCATGATCGCCGGCTTCTACCGCTACGCCGCCACCCTCACCAGCCCGACCCCCACCAGCACCCTCCTCACCCCGGCCGACCGGCTCACCGTCGAGCTGCCCGCCCCCGGCACCCGGCTGCGCTGGTACCTCGACGGCCACGAGGTGACGGCCTGGCGCGACCGGGCGGCGGTCGCCGTCTCCGAGCTGCACCTCTTCGGCCCGAAGAGCCTGCACCACCGGCTCGCCGCCGTCGCCACCGACCCGACGCCCGCGGTGATCGACCCCGAGCTGCGCGCCTCCCTGACGGACACCCTGTCGTGGAGCGTGCGGCGCTGACCCGGCCGCCATCGACCGAGACGGTCCGGGCGACGAGGACCTCCCGACCACCGGGACACCCCTGCCACCACCGGCCCGCCGCCCCCGAGGGCGGCGGGCCGTCCTCGCGAGCTGCCGCCGGGGCCTTCTCGCGACCACTTCACGCGAGCGTCAGAACAGCTGCCGCAGCCAGGACTCGATCGCCGCGAAGTCGCCATCGGTCAGGCCGAGGCGGGGATCGACACGATGGAGCAGGGCGGGTCCCCGGTGGTTCGCGGCGACCCAGGCCCGATCGGCGTCGGTGACCTCGTCGTCGACCCAGACGAACGGGCGTCCCGCCGCCCAGGCGACCAGGGCACGGGTCTTCCAGTGCAGTCCGGCCCGTTCGTCCCGTTCTTCTTGTTCATCTTGTTCGTCCTGGTCATCGCTGCCGGAGGGCTCCGGCCAGGCCACCACGGCCAGGTGCGGCAGGCCGATCCGGGGAGCGATGCACTCGTTCGCGTCGGCCATCCACGTCGTGGCCCAGACCAGCTCGCACGGGAGCGCGGCCAGTCGGCGCCCGTGCTCGGGATCGATCCTGGCCAGCAACGGATTCGCCGCCGCATCGAACGGTTCGGGGTCCGTCGCACCGGTCGGATACTGCTGGGCCGCCCCGCCGAACGGGATGAGCGGTCCATCGACATCGAGAAACAGCAGCGGACGCCGCACAGTGTCGGTCACGGGAGCACGGTAGCCGCAGATCCCGACGGGCACCGCCTCGATGACGCGAAGCTGGTGTCACCGGCGGTCCCTACCGCCTGGGCGGGCACTTTCAAACAGTGTTTGAAAATGCTTCCGGTCGCGCTATTGTCATGATCAGCAAGATCGCACACGGCTCGGAGGGGGGTGGTGACGATGGACATCGTGCTGTTCAACGTGACCACGGCGGCACTGATGGTACTGATGTTCAACGGCGGTCTGGCCCTGGTCGGCCAGAGCACGCTGGGCGGGCGTCGGATCCCCTGGGCGGCCGTCGGCCTGACCGGGATCGCGCTCGGCGCAGTGGCCCTCCAGCTCTGCTGGTCGGGTGTGATGGGAGCACTCGACGCGGACCCGGCCAAGTCCGGCTGGTGGCGCGTGGTCACCTCGGTCTTCATGCAGAACGGCGGCTTCGGCGGGGCGGCCTGGAACATCGCCACCCTGGCCGCCGTCGCGGCCTTCGCCGACTGGTTCTGGGGCGCGCCGCTGACGCTCGGCCTGTTCGCCGCCGGAATCCTGCTGCCGGAGCAGATCGACAAGCTGTGGGGCCAGACCTCCCACAGCACCGACCCCCGCAACTTCGCCGGCAGCTCGGGCGCCACCTACTTCCTGGGCGCGACGCTGGCCGCGGCGCTGCTGCTGCACGGCGGTGCCGCCCAGCGCTTCGACGAGACCGCCGGACAGGACACCGGACCGGCCGTCGGACAGCCCGCCGGACAGGACACCGACCGGGGCACCGGCCACAGCACCGGCCACGGCACCGGACAGCGCTCCGCCGACGAGGGCGAGCGCGGGAAGGCCGTCCGCAAGAACCGGCTGCTCGCGCTCGGTGTGCCGGTGCTCGGGCTGGCGATGTGGTTCGCCCAGGAGAACGGGCACGGGCTGGTCTCCGCCTACGGCTTCGTCCTCGGCGCACTCACCTGGGCCGCGTTCCGCACCGTCCTGCGTCCGGACCGCGACCTGCGCCGGCCGCCGCACACCACCGTCGCCGCGCTGACCCGGCTCGTCGGCCGGCAGGCCCGGAACGCCGGCTGAGCACGCAGGCCCCTGCGCTCCCCTCCCCACCTGCGCCGATTCACGTGACCACGAAGGAGAGAGCATGTCGGAAGACCTGCGCCGGGAGGTGTCGAAGCTCGTCGACCAGGAGGTGGCCAGGATCCTCGAACAGACCGACCGCAAGGTGGCCCGTACGGTCGGCCGGTGCCGGACTTCGCGCTCGCCGACGCCGAGGCCGTCCGGACGATCACACCCCGCCAACTGCTCAACCACACCAGCGGCATCGAGGGCGACTACGTCAACGACACCGGACGGGGCGACGACTGCCTGGCCCGCTACGTCGAGGGCGCGCGGACCGTCGGCCTGACCAACCCGCCGGGCGTCACCATGCCCGGGTTCGCCCCGGCCGGCGAACCCGTGGCCGTGCGGACGGAGCCGTTCCTCGGCAGCTACCGGCGCGAGGGCTTCCTGATGACCATCGCCGACGGCGACGGCGGCCCGGGCACGCTGCGGCTGACGCACGAGGGCGCGGACGGCCTGGCCGGCACCTTCGACCCGCTGGTCTGGCATCTCACCCCGGTCTCGCGCACCCCGGCGAAGACGGTGTTCGCCGGCCGCCGCAACGAGAAGGACGCGTGGATACCCGTGGTGTTCTACGCCCTGGCCGACGGCAGCCGGTACGTCCACTTCGGCGTCCGCGCGACCGCCAAGTCCGCCTAGAAGGCCCGCTCGGGGAGCCGGGCCCACGGTGCCGTGGCCCGGCTCCCCGGTCGTGGCACCGCCGCCCGCCGGCCGAGGGCCCCACCCGGCGGGCTCGCCGAGGAGGCGCTCGGCGGGCTGCGGAGGGCGGGGCCCGGAGCGGCGGGGTGTGGCAGCTGCCGGGGTGTCGCCGGGCGCGCGGCCGGGCGGGCTACAGGTCCCAGCGGATGACGTACGGCCTGCCGTAGTACGCGAGGCCGCGAAGGATGAGCTCACCCACGACGATCCCGCTGTCGGTGATGAAGGAAGCCGTGGAGTGGGGGTAGGCCTGCGACCACGCGGGAAGCGCGCTGACGGACCCGTCGGGGTTCCAGCGCTGCGCGTAGAACTGGGCGCGGGCCGGTGGCGGGTCGCTGGTGTACCCGACGATGACGCCTTGGTCGTTGACGGCGGTGGCGACGCTCGTGAGCGTGGTCGGCGCGAGCGGCAGGGGTGTGCCGTCGGCGGCCCAGCGCGCGGCCTGTCCTCCCAGGCCGCCCGCCACCGTGCCCGCGTTGTTCACGGCGTTCGCCCGGCTGCCCGCGCCCAGGTCGGCGACGGCGCCGACGGCGTTCCAGACGAGTGCGTGGTCCGGCTCCGACGGACCGACCGGCCGGCCGGTCCCGATCACGATGCCGGAGTCGGTGATGCGGGTCGCGCTGCTGCTCGTGTAGCCCACCGGCGCAGCGAGCGCGGTGACCGTCCCGTCGGGGCTCCACGTCACCGCCCGCGCGGAGCCGACAGCACCGGCCGGGTACGAGTAGCCGACCGCCGTGCCCGAGCCGTTGACGGCGACGGCCACGCTCTCGGCGTCACCCGGCAGCGGCGGCAGGGCGACGGGCGTGCCACTGGGCGGCCAGGCCACGGCGTGCTTCGAGGTCGCGTCCCAGGAGGACCCGACCGCGGTCCCGTTGTCGCTGATCGCGGCGGGGAACGCCGCCGTGTCACCGGGCAGCGGAAGCAGTTCGGCCGGCGTGGACGCGGACGTCCAGCGCACCGCGTGCTCCTGGGCCCCGGCGACCTGCGAACGGGAGGTGCCCACCACGGTGACGGCGTTGTTGATCCCGGTCGGGCTGCCGCCGACGTCCCCCGGCAGCAGCGCGAGCTCGGACGTCGACCGGTCCGCCCGCCAGAGCAGGATGTACGTCCTGATGTACTCGCCCTGGGCGAGGTCCCCCAGGATGACCTCGGAGACGCTGTCCCCGTTGCCGTTGGCGGCCTTGAGCTCACTGGAGTACGTGCCGGGCTGGACGGGCGGCGAACCGATCGAGACGGCCGCCGCCAAGGGGTCGGCGACCGCGGCCGGTGCCGAAGCCACGGCCAGGGCCGCGGTCGTGGCCACGGCGACGACCGCGGCGACTGTGCGAGAGGTGCGCTTGCTCATGGGATGTGCAGCTCCTGTCTCTCGTTGACGACACGGAGGCAGCACCGGGCCGATGGCACGCCGCTTCCCCGCCCCCGTGCCGCGCACCAGTCTCCGTCAGCCCGGCCGGGGCGCGCAGCCGGACCGGTGATTTGCCCCCGACCAGTTCGCTACCGAATCAGTGCCAACCTGCCTGCGGGAAACGGACCTTGCGGCACGGGAGAGCGGCAGGTGGCCCCTCGGCCCAGGGGCCGTCGACCACCACTCGACGACCGCGGCGACCCTCGCACCCGTGACCGCGCCGGTCCGCCCGTGCCGGTGGACACCAGGGCTCCCCCGGGCACCCGCCCGGAACTCCGGTGCGGGAACGGGATCGCCCGGGCATCATGGTGATCATGACGAACGGCGGGACGGGCCCCGACCCCCTGGGCCTCGGCGTGGTGGCCAACGTGGCACGGGTGACCACCCACGGCGACGGCGGCCACGAACTCCGGCTCGGCCTACGGCACTTCGCCCCGGGCGCCAAGGTCTGGATCGCACCTCCGCGCTGGGACCCGTGGGACCCGGGCGTGACCGTCGTCGGTCGCCACCGGGGCAACCACCGCCGCTACGTCGCGGTCGTCGTCCAACGCCGGTTCCTGGAAGAGCCGCGGGTCCGCGGCATCTACAGCCCGGCGCTGCCGGCCAAGCTCGGCGGCAGCTGGAAGGCCGACGCGGCAGATGAGTTCGCACGGTTCTGGGGCGCCCCGAGGCTGGAGACGCGGGTGGAGATCGGCGGTCGGCTGCGCTGGGCCCCGCCGGTGCTCGACCCCCCGCCCTCGGAGCTGGAGCACGAGGGCGCGGTCTACCACCTGTCCGGCTCCGACGCCGGACACGCCCGCTACTCGGCGCAGCCACCCCCCTGGCTGCGAGGTCGGCGGGGCTGAGGCCGCTGCGGCCTCAGCCGCCCGGTTGCGGTAGCGGCGTGCGATCACGGCGGACCGGTTCACCGCTCGCCGGCATCCGCCAGGATCGCGCGCAGGCGTGACAAGCACTCGCCGACGAAGGGCGGGTAGGTGCCCCAGTAGTACGACACCCCGCTGACCCCGACGGCGATGGCCCACGCCCGGGCACGCAGCCACGTCGCGTCGTCGAGGCTCATGGCGCCCCAGTACGCCTGGCGGGCCCCGGGCGGCAGGTCCCACAGGGGCGCGTGCTCGGCGTCGGGGTGGCCGACCGAGAGGCCGCCGAAGTCGATGACCGCGCGCAGTCTCCCCCGCCGAACCAGGAGGTTGCTCGGTTTGAGATCGCCGTGCAGCCACACCTGGCGGCCGGACGGCTCGGGCAGGGTGAGCGCACTGCGCCAGAGGTGGTGCAGGTGTGCGAGGTCGAGGTCGAGCCCGTCGAGCGCCCGGCAGTCCTCGAAGCACTTGCCGACCCACCGGTCGCACGCCCGCAGACCGCCGCCGCGGTACCAGCTGAGCCCGTCCTGCCGCGCGGCGCCCATCAGCGGGGCCGCGTGCAGGCTCCGCACGATCGCCGCCAGGTCGGCCCCGAAGGCGGCCCAATCGGTGACCGAACCCGGGCCGGCTTCGTCACCGTCGATCCACCGGTACACCGACCAGGCGAGCGGGAACGCGGGACTCGGCGTGCACCGGCTCCGGGACGTGGCAGGGCAGGTGCGGCGCCAGCCGCGGCAGCCAGGTCTGCTCCTTCCGCACGGCCTCCGCGTTGTCCGGGGTCCGCGGCAGCCGCACGAGCAGTCGGTCGCCGAGCCGGTACATCGTGTTGTCCGTGCCCGCACCGGCCGGCGAGACGGGCAGGGCCGCCCATTCCGGCCGCTGCTCGTTCAGCAGCGACCGGACGACCGCCTCGTCCACCCGGATCTCGTTCTCATGAAGTGTCACGGTGAAAGCCTGCTGACGGGGTCGCACCGCCGCCAGTGGTTTTCCCTCAGCCAATGGTTCTGCGGCTGAAGAACCTCACCTCGACCACACGATCCGCACCTCGACGGCTCCCGGCAGTGGTTCCTCAGGCCGGGAGGAAGAAGCCGGTGATGTCGGCGAGGCGCCCGTCCGCGTGGTGGCGGGCGGTGCTGATGCCGGCGGACGCGCTGCCGCCCTCGCCGTCCAGCTGGGTCCAGCGGGCGAGGGAGCGGTCGTGGTGCTCCAGCACCTCGTCGATGCGGAACCGGTGGCCGGGGAAGGCCCCTGCGAAGCCGGCCATGTAGGCGGCGAGTTCGGTCAGGCTGCCGACCTCCGTCCCGGGGTCGCGGTAGGCGACCTCGTCCACCGCGACCGCGCCGAGGGCGGCGGGCCGGTCGGCGGGGTCGGCCGACCAGCAGGCGGCGTAGTCGTTCCAGAGCCGCTGGGTGTCACTCATGGTCGTCCTGCTTTCGCGAGGTCCTCAAGGAGCCGATCGACGCCATCGCGCCGTCGGTGACGCCGTGCAGTGTGGTGCGGGGCAGGCCGGCCCGGACGAGCACCAGCAGGCCCTGGTAGAGCGCGAGCAGGTGGGCGGCCGTGGTCGCGACGTCGAGGTCCGGCGGTGTGTCGCCGCGGTGCCGGGCGCGGGTCAGCGCGTCGGCGAAGCCGCCTTCGATCGCCGCCAGGCCCTGGTGCACGCCGGGGGCGGTCTGCGGGAGGGCGAAGGACTCGACGGCGGTGTTGGTGAGCAGGCAGCCCGGGTCGGGCTCGGCACCGGTCTCGATCGCCGAGGTGAAGAACGAGCGGATGCCGGCCAGCGGGTCCGCCGGCTCCAGCAGGTGGGCCCGGATCCGGCCCTGCACCACCCGCTCGTTGTAGGCGTCGAGAGCGGCGTGGAACAGGCCGTCCTTGCTCTGGAAGGTCCGGTACAGGCTCCCCGGGTGCACGCCGGTGGCCTCCTCGATGTCCCGCAGCGAGGCGCCGAGGTACCCCCGGTGACGGAAGAGCCGCATGGCCGAGGCCAGCACCTCGTCCTGGTCCCAGAGCTGCTTGCGCCCCATCCCCATCCCTCCGTAGTTGAACGATTGCTCACAAAAAAATAGCACAGCCTGGCACTCCGTGCGATTTCGTGATCCGGCACGCGCCCGTTCCGTCCGCTCCACCGGGGCGGGCGGGTGGGCGGGTCACAGCGACCGCCGGCCGGCGTGGGCGAAGCGCGGCCGCCGGGCCTCGGAGGTGCGACCGGGCGCGCCTGCGGCCGCGCCGGAGTGACCGGCTCGGCATCGCGAGCCCCCGGCGCCGCCGGTTCCCCTCAGGGGCCGGCCACGGTCACCGTGCGGGGCCCCGGCGGGCGCCGGGCGGAAGCCGCCCGGTCGGCGGGCGGGGTGAACCCGAACGGTGCCAGCAGGTCGAGCACGGCGGTGAGGTAGTGCGGGGGCAGGTCCCGGTAGAGCGCGAGTGCCGCCTCCCAGGCCCGTAGGGACCTGTCCGTGCGGCCGAGCGCCTGCCATGCGGCGGCCAGTCCGACCAGGGAGTTCGCCCGCTGGTCGTCGTACCCGGTCAGGCGGCTGCCGACGGCGAGAGCCCGCTCGTAGTGCGCGACCGCCTCGTGCGGCTCCCCCAGGACGAACCGGGCCAACCCGAGGACGTTGCGCAGGGAGCATTCCATCGGACCGCCGAGCACGCTCCCGTCCCGGGTCAGCACCCGGTCCGCCTGGGCCTGCGCGTCGGCGTGACGCCCCAGGAACAGGTAGGTCCCGGCGAGGCTCGTCTCGCACAGGCTGATCGTCCAGCGGTCGGCCCCGGGGCCCTCGCCCGGCAGCAGGGCGAGGGCCTGCTCGAAGGCGTCGGCAGCGTCGGCGTGACGGCCGCTGAAGAAGTGACAGGCGCCGAGGTTGGCCAGCACCTGGCCCTCCACGGGGCGGGCGCCGGCCGGGCGGACGAGGTCCAGGGCCTGCCGGTAGTGCCGGCGGGCCGCCGGGAGGTCGCCCAGCGCGCTCCAGGCATGACCCAGGTCGTTGAGACTGCGCCCCTGCGCGACGGGATCGTTCAGCCGCCGGGCCGCAGCCGCAGCCGTCCGGCCCAGTGCCACGCGCTCGACGTGCGGCGCGCTGCGGTGCAGGTAGCCCCAGAGCAGCGCGGGGAGCTTCCAGGCCGTCTCGTCGTGCCCGTGCTCGAAGGCGTGGTGGACGGTGGCCAGCAGATTGGTCCGCTGGTCGTCACACCACTGGACGGCCTGCCCGGGGCCGGTGAAGACCGCCGTCCGCAGGCCCTCGGGCGGCGGGCCCGGCGGGACCCTCGGCCGGCCGGGGGCCAGCACCCGGGCGGCGGCGTCCGCGTGCCGCAGGCACCACGCGTACCAGCGGCGCAGCGCCAGCTGCCGGGCCTGTTCGCTCTCCTCGCGCCGGGCCTGCTCGGCCGCGAAGAGCCGCAACAGGTCGTGGAAGCGGTAGCGGCCGGCGGAGCGTTCGGTGACGAGGTGGGCTGCGGCGAGGCGGTGCAGGAGCCGGGCGCACTCGGTGGCGTCCAGGGCGCTCAGGGCTGCGGCGGAGGAGGCGGTGAGGTCCACCGCCGGACCGAACCCGAGCAGGCGGAACAGGCGCCGGGCGGCGGGGTCGAGCGCGCGGTAGGAGAGGTCGAACGCGGCCCGCAGGGACGACTGGTCGTCCCCGTCCCCGCCCGCGTCCAGGACGTCGAGGCGGTCGCCTGCCGCGGACAGCTCGGTGGCGAAGTCCTCGATGTCGTGGTGCGGGCGGTCGCGCAGATGGGCGGCGGCGATGCCCAGGGCCAGGGGAAGGTGCCCGCAGGCTTCGAGGAGCCGGGTACCGGCCGACCGTCGCGCCGCGGTGCGGCCGGCGCCCAGCACCCGGGCCAGCAGCGCCTGCCCCTCGGCCGGGGTGAAGTCGTCGAGTTCGATCCGGTGGGCAGCTTCGCGCACGACGAGTCCGGTGAGTCGGTCGCGGCTGGTGACGACGGCCACGCAACCGCCGGTACCGGGAAGCAGCGGGCGGACCTGCCGGGCGCTGCGCGCGTCGTCCAGGACGATCAGGACCCGCCGGCCGGCCAGCAGCGAACGGTAGAGCGCGGCGGCCTCGTCGAGTTGGGCGGGGATCTGCTCGGTCGCGACACCCAGGGCCCGCAGGAACGCGCCGAGCACCGCGTGGGGTGCCCGCGGGCCGGTCGGGGACCAACCGTGCAGATCGGCGAAGAGCTGCCCGTCGGGGAAGCGGTCCCGGGCCAGGTGCGCCCAGCGCACTGCCAGGGCCGACTTGCCGACCCCCGGGATGCCCGTGATCACGGTGACGGCCGCCGGGGGCGGACCGGTACCGGGTGCCACGGGCCCGGTACCGGGCTCGGTCGCGGTCTCGGCCCCGGTCTCGGTCTCGGTCCTGGTCCCGGTGAGTCGGGTGTCCATGGTGCGCAGGTGGCGGGCCCGTCCGACGAACACCGGGAGGTCCGAGGGGAGTTGGGCCGGCCTCGGCGGGCCTGGCGGCGGGGGGCTCGGCGGTGGGGGTTCGGGGTGTGGGGGTTCGGGGTGTGAGGGTCCGGGGTGTGAGGGTCCGGGGTGTGAGGGTCCGGGGTGTGTGGCGCTCGGGCAGGGCGGGTGCAGCAGGGCCTGCTGGAGAACCTGCAGCTCCGGAGCCGGGTCCAGGCCCAGGTCCTCGGCGAGCCGGGCGGCGTGCCGCCGGTAGGCCTCCAGTCCGTCGGTGTGGCGGCCGGTGCGGGCCAGAGCCGTCAGCAGGTGTCGCACCAGATGGTCACGGAGCGGGAACTCGGCGACCAGCCCGGTCAGTTCCGGCACGATCTCCCGGTGCCGGCCCGCGTCCAGCTCCCGCTCGAAGAGCCGCTCCAGGGCCGACATCCGCTGCTCCTCCAGCCCGGCCGCGACCGCCGCCAGCGCCCGGCCCGGCAGTCCGTCCAGGGCGGGACCACGCCAGAGGGCGAGGGCGGCCCGCAGGTGGGCGACCTCCGCGGCGCCCTGGCCGGCCGCGCCGGCGACCTGCGAGGCGAAGTCCCGGGCGTCCACCCGGGCGCGGTCCGTCCTGAGGGAGTAGCCCGGCCCGTCGGTGACTATCGGAGATTCCTGTCCGGGACGGGGGTCGAGTCTGCGGCGCAGCAGACCGACCATGTTGCGGATCTGGCGTTCGGCGGTGGCCGGCGGGGTCTCGTCCCAGACCGCGTCGACCAGCCGGGCGACCGGGACGACGCGGTCCGCATGCACCACCAGCATGGCCAGCAGGGCTCGTTGCAGCCGGCCGCCGAGCCTGACCGGCCCGCCCTCGACCCAGACCTCCAGGGCCCCCAGGATCCTGAACTCCACCCCTGCCCCTGGTGATCGGCCGACCGTGGCCCGAACCGGCGACCGGCCCGCGGCAGTTGGCATCCTTTCCCGGCGCTCCCCCGGTGTCAACGGAGCAGGGGCCACCGGGCGGGCCCGCCCGGTGGCCCCGCCCGTACGGGTCCTTCGGGTACGCCAGGTCGGCGCCGTGACACGTCCCGTGGGGGGCGGGCGGGGTTCGGCAGGATCCCCACGGCGGAGCCCGGCCAGCACCGGTCACCACCGGTCACCCTCGTTGGTGCCGTCGTTGGTGTCGCCGCCGTCGTTGGTGCGCCGTGCTCGGCAGGCCCGGGTTACCGGGCCGGACTCCGCGATCCCGCGCCCCTGTTGCCACAGCCTCCGACGACCGGGTGCAGCCCCGATGTCTACTCCCCGCAGGCGTCAGGAGTGGTCGGCGGAGGTCTGCGCGAGGCGGGCCTCGATCTCCTCGCGCACCGGCCGGTAGGCCTCCGCAGCAGCCCGCATTGCCGCCTCGCACCGTGCGAAGGCCTGCCGGGAACGGGCCCGGCGGCCGGGCAGCAGGTCGTAGCGGCGCAGCCGCACCACGCCGTTGTCCACCATCAAGCCGCTTCTGCGGCGCACGCCGTGGGCGTGGCGCACGATTCGCTCGGCGTCCTGCAGGCCGGTCCGGAAGGCTTCGAGGGCGGTCCGCCAGCGGGCATCCTCCTCGGGGGTGCTGGGCACCGTGACGCCGCGCAGGACGAGGTCGCTGACCTCGTACAGGGTGAATTCCAGCCCGTCGGGCACCCGCACCCACGGCATGGCCCGCCACGGCCAGGCGGTCAGGCTGTAGGTACGCTTCAGAACGACCGCCACACGATCTCCCCCGGTCTCACGGCGCGTCGGCGCCCCCGAGCCAGCGTAGACGGACCGGCGCCCGGGCCTGGACCATGGACGGAGAGGCCCGGCCCCGAACTGTCCTCGGCCTCGGTCCACCGCCGATCTCGACGAAAGCGTGCGGCGCGAACCCAAGCGCCTCCACCCGGCACTTCGGCTGCGTCACACGCCCCGGGGCAACCGCTTAACGGACCCGAGGATCCGCTCCCCGAACAGCTGACTGTCCGACATGATCGCCATACGCCAGGGCATTTACCCGTGCAAGCCGTGGCTCGGCGCGGTACGGTCGGCGCAACGGACGCTGGGAAGGGGGGCCGCGCATGCTGCCGGAAGCTTTGACGGCGCTGGCCATGTCCGGGGGGACGGCGGTGATGACCGCGGCCGGGACGCAGACCTGGGAGGCGCTCCGGCGCCGGGTGGCGGCATGGTTCGCACACGGGGACAGTCGGCGTGAGAGCGCGGAGCTGGAGCGGCTCGACCGCACCGCGACCGAGCTCACGGCCGTCGAGGGCGGGCAGCTGGAGCGGGCCCGGATCCGCCACGAAGCCTCCTGGCAGGCCCGGTTCGAGGCCTTCCTGGAGGACCTCCCGGACTCCGAGCGCGAGGCCGCGGCCGATGCCCTGCGCGTGCTGCTGCAGGAGGCCGCGGCGGCGCCGGGGGTGTCGGCGGGCTCCGGCGGGCTGGCGGTCGGCGGAGACCTGAACATCAGCGCCGAGGGCGGGTCCATCGCCGCCGGCGTGATCCACGGAGGTGCGCACGTCGGCCACCCTCCGGTGCCGGATCCGAACCAGGGCTGATCGGACCGGCTGAGCAGAGCCCGCACACCGCCACACCCGCACACCCGTTCGCGCGTGTGCAGGCGAGCGGCAACAGCATCGCGATCGGCCACGCCGACCAGTTCGCGTACTACGCCGGCCGCCGCGCCCCCGCCACCTGGCCGCACCGGGTGGGGGCGCTGCCGAGCGCCGCGCACTGCCTCCGGCACCGCTCGGTTCCCGCCACCACCGCGCGGTGCCGCATCCTGGTCGGTACGGCCGGCGTCGGAAAGACCCAGCTGGCCGCCCACGAGGCGCGCACCGCCTGGGCCGGCGGGCAGCTCGACCTGCTCGTCTGGGTCACCGCCACCAGCCGGGCCGCCGTCCTCGCCGCCTACACCCAGGCCTTCGCCGACATCACCGGGAGCGAACCGGGTGATCCCGAGCAGGGTGCCCGGGAGTTCCTGACCTGGCTGAGGCCGGTCGGCGCCGGGCGCCCGGTCCGCTGGCTGATCGCCCTGGACGACCTGCGCGACCCCGACGACCTGCGCGGACTGTGGCCGCCCGACCGTCCCGACGGCCGGACCCTGGTCACCACCTGGCGCCGGGACGTGGCCCGAGAGGGCCCCGGGCGAGAGGTGACCACCGTGCCGCCCTTCACCTCCGCCGAGGCCCACGGCTACCTCACGGCGGTGCTCGCCGCGGCCGGCCGGGCCGAGCCGCCCGAGCAACTGGAAGCGCTCGCCCGGGAGCTGGGCCACCTGCCGCTGGCACTCTCCCAGGCGGCCGCCCATCTGGTCGGCGCGGATCTTCCCTGTGCCGACTACCTCGGCCTGC
Organism: Kitasatospora sp. NPDC058218; assembly: GCF_042882445.1. Taxonomy (NCBI): domain Bacteria; kingdom Bacillati; phylum Actinomycetota; class Actinomycetes; order Kitasatosporales; family Streptomycetaceae; genus Kitasatospora; species Kitasatospora sp. NPDC058218. The sequence continues at coordinate 178,665 of NZ_JBHVWC010000005.1, forward strand.
TCGGCGACGGCACCCATGGGCTGGCCGACCTCGTGCCGGACGCCGCGTGGCTGCCGGACGCGCAGAGCCTGCCGGTGCAGTACGCGTGGGACGCGGCCCTGGAGCGCGCCGACGCCCACGCACCGGTCGGCACGGCGCGGGTGCTGCTGGAGCTGACCGCGCCACTGGCCGCCGACGGCATCCCGGCGGCCGCGCTGACCGCCGCACAGCACTACCTCGACGGACACCGCACCGCCCGTCCTCCGCAGGACGCGGGGCAGGCCGACGGGGGCGACGGGCCCGCCGCGACCCTCGCGCTGCTCCACCGGTGGAGCCTGGTCGACTACCACCCCGACGACCCCGATCGGTCGGTGCGAGTGCACCCGGTGCTCCAACGGGTCACCCGCGAGAACGCGCCCGCCGCCCGCTCCGGGCAGCTCGCCGAGAGCGCCGCCGGACTGCTGCTGGCGGCCTCCGGACAGCCGCAGCAGACGACGGACTTCCTCGGGCGTGTCAGGCCCGCCCAACCCCGGCGGCCACAACCGCCGGCGTTCTCCGCGAACGTGCTGCGCGTGAACGTCGAGGCACTGATCCGCCAGGACCGGCGCTTGATGCTGGGCGCCGGCGAATCCGAGCACCGGGACGGCTGGGGACCGGGCAGCGGACTCCACCCCCTCGTCCTCCGGGTGGGAGACGTGCTGACGGAGAGCGGCCGCCCGGAAGCCGCGGCGACCTACTTCGCAGCGCTGCTCCCCGACGCGGCCGAGCGGCTCGGGCCGCAGCACGAGTCCACGATCGGCCTCCGCAGCCGCCTCGCCGACCTGACGGGCGAGACCAGCGGCCCCGCCGGTGCCGCCGTCGGCTTCCGCAGCCTGATCGACGACCGACTCACCCTGCTGCGACCGGAAGTCCGGCTGGCCCCCCACGAACGGGCCGCGCTGGTCCGGGAGGTCTCCAAGCTGCGCTGCCGCCTCGCCTACTGGCTCCAGCAGGCGGGAGACCCGGCCGGGGTCCACACCGTGTACCGGGATCTCATCAGCGACGACGCGTTCCTGCGTGCCGTTGCGGGGCGCTTGGATCCCCGGGACTTCCACCTGCTCGGCAGCGCGGCCGTATGGCGCGCGAGGGCGGGGGACGCGGCCGGGGCGGCGGCCGAGCTCCGCTCCCTCGTGAGCGAGGTGCTCAGCGCCTACGGACCGGCCTCCTCGGCGGCGTTCGACATCCGCTTCGACCTCGCCTGGTGGCTGGGCGAGGCGGGCGACGCGAAAGGCGCCGTCAAGGTCCTCGCCGACCTCTTCGACGCCCAGCTCAAGGGGCGGTGGTTCGAGACGAATTCCGACAACCCCTACGCGATGCCCGGGCGCCTGGCCACCTTCAGAACCCATGCCGCACTGGCCCACTGGCGCGGCCAGGCCGGCGACCCGGCGGGCGCCGCGGCGGCACTGCGGGACCTGGCCGACGAGCAGTTGCGGATCCTCGGCCCCGACCACCCCGACCTCGCGACCACGCGCCGGAACCTCGCCTTCTGGCAGGAGCGCTCGCGAAGCAGGCGCCGACCCCGGCGCGGCTGAGCGACGCGGGCCTATGTCCTGGCAGCGTTCGCACGCCACCAGGAGGCATCCCTCTCCAGCTCCTCCAAGACTTCAAGCCGCCGCTCGATGTGGTCGTGGCTCAGCTCTTGAGAGTCCAGAACTTCAACGTCTCGAGTGACGGCATCGGTGCCGGCCCGAGGGGCCGCCGACCAGCGCCGATACGACGGGGCCGCAGGCCCGGCCGGCCGGCGGCGCAGCGAAGCGACGTCATGCCGAGCCGGGAGCCAACTGGCCTCTTCTCCTTCAATCAGTAGGCGATTGTCTGAACAGACCCCAAAATGCAAGGCTCAGGCCCGTGTTTGGGTATAGAGTCTGAAGCACAGAGGGTGGTCCGAGGGGTTGGCATCACGGCGGTGCCAACGGATCACCCCAGACAGGGGGCCACCATGACCTACCACCTCGAGCTGGCGCGGGCGACGATCGACAACCGCCTGCGGGAGGCCGAAAAGCACCGCCTCATGCGCGCGCTCCGGCTCAAGAGCCGCGCCGAACGCACCACCCGCCGCGCGCACCAGGCCCTCACGAGCCTGGCCGACCCTCCTGCGTGAGCACAGCACCCGCAACGGGCCGTCACCGAAACACCGGTGACGGCCCATCTGCTTTCTGCACCGGGGCCGCGATGGCCGGCTTCCGGGCCGGGTACGCGCTTGCCACCAAACCCGTCATCGAGCCGGTCGAGCCACCGAAGAGAAGCAGCTCACCATGCTGCATCTCCATCGCTCACCACCAGCCGACTGGGCCGTGGTTCGCTGAAGTCGCACCACAACACGATCTTCAGCAGACCGAACCTACGCCCCGGCCTGCTGGTAGAGCGTCACCAGGAGGCCGTGCACCGGCTCGCCCTCCGGATCCTCCTCCGTCTCGTCGACCAGTCCGGCCAGCGCCTCGGCGAGCCGCGCTGCCTTGGCCGGGCTGAGCCGCAGGTGGCGCAGTGTCAGGAGGTGGTCGGCGGGTGAGCGGTCCAACTCCTGGGCGACGGCGCCGAGCAGCGCGGCCGTGCCCTCGGCCTGCGGTTCGGCGACGAGGAGCCGCCCGGCGGTCCGCCGGTAGTACTTCTCGGTGCCGCCGCGCACCCTTCGCGTTCCCGCGTCCTGGACCAGGCCCGCCTCGCGCAGCACCCTGAGGTGGTGGGAGACGCTGCCCTTGTTCGCTCCCAGTTGCGCGGCGAGCCGGCTGATCGTCGACGGCCGGCCGCTCAGGGCGAAGAGCAGGCGCTGGCGCAGGGGGTGGGCGAGTGCGGCGTGCTGCTGAGGCGTGCCGATCCGCTGGATGTCCTCGTCCGGTTGGTGGCTCATCAGATCAAGCGTTAAGTACGTTTGACGGTTTGGCAAGCCGCTGGTCTACTCCCTCCCATGTCCTCCACCACATCGCCCCCCGCGCTGAACGCCGTCGCCGTCGTCGAGTCGATCGCCGACCTGGTCTGCAAGAACTACGTCTTCCCCGATGCCGCCCGGGAACTGGCGGCCCTGCTGCGGGGCCGGAGTGCCGAGGGTTCCTACCGGGCCGAATCCGCCGAGGAGTTGGCCGAAGCGATCACCACCGACCTGCGCTCCGTCAACGGCGACCTGCACCTGGCCCTGAAGTACCACGCCGTGCCCGTGCCGCCGGAACAAGGCGCGGCGGTACTCGCCGCGATGCGGAGGGACTTCGACGCCTCCCTGGCCGGTGTCCCCCGCGTGGAGCTCCTCGACGGCGGCGTCGCGGTCCTGGAGATCGCACCCAAGATGTTCCCGCTGGACTGGGCGGCACAGCCGCTGACCGCGGCGCTCACGCTGGTGGCACCCGCCCGCGCCCTCATCCTGGACCTGCGCCGCAACACCGGTGGCGATCCGGACACGGTCGCCTTCATCTGCGGCTACCTGCTCGACGGCCGCACACACCTCAACACCATGCTCTCGCGCCAGGGAGAGGTGGCCAAGCAGTCCTGGACGCCCCCGTTCGTACCGGGTGCCCGCTTCGGCGGCACCAAGCCGCTCTACGTGCTGACGAGCGGAAACACCTTCTCCGCGGGCGAGGAGCTCGCCTACGACCTGCAGCAGCTCGGGCGCGCCGAGGTCGTCGGGGAGGCCACCCGGGGCGGCGCGCACCCGCGCGAGGGCTGGACGGTGCACCCGAACCTGGAGCTCAGCGTGCCCGTCGCCCGCGCGGTCAACCCGGTCTCGGGCACCAACTGGGAGGGCACCGGCGTCCGGCCCGACGTGCTGTGCGACGCCGAGGAGGCGCTCGACCGCGCGCTGCCCCTGGCCGTGGCGCGCTTGACCGACTAGTACGGGCGATCCGCGAACTGGCCGGCGGGCGGGCCGACACCGCCTCGTCGTCCTGCTCCCCGCGCCCGCAGGGATGACCCCTCCTCGCCTGCCTGTGCGCCGGGGCGGCACTCTGCTCCCCACGGGCGTGGGGAGCAGAGCCTGGCGACAGGGCTCACGGGACCCTCCCCGCAGGTCCGGGGGTCAGCCGTCGGCTGGTCCGCCGTCCTGGAGATCGGGGGCGGCCGGTCCTACCCGGAAGAAGACCTGTGAGGGCGGGACAAGCACATTCCCGGCGTGCCACGATCACCACATGGCTGATGTCACGAACTCCATTACAGGCGGTTTCCTCGGTACAGCGATCCAGGGTACCGAGATCGTGGTCACCGGCGATGCCGACGGTGGCGGCCTGAGCTTCACCCCCGCGCCGGCCGACCCTGCCCTCTGGCTGACGGTCTTCAACGAGGCCCTCCGCATTTCAGCCGACGGCGGTGGCCCGGAAGACCTCGCAGCCTGGGCCGACGAGGCCGGCCTGAGTCTCTCCTCGGCCTCCCCGACTTCCTCAGCTCCGCGTTCAGGGCGGTGGTGGCGTCGTAGGTGACAGTGAACCGGTACAGGCAGTCCACCCGTGACCGGCCCAGGGCGGACCCGCCCCCAAGACCGGGACCACTGCCGCAGGTACGGGAGAAGAGCTGCGGGGGTCATCACGTTCCTCACGGGGATGGCGGTTGCGAGTGGGTGCCCAAGGGTGGGACGGGCCTCACCTCGCCTCGCCCTGTCGTTCCCATGAACAGTGGGTCGGACGGCGGCCACGGGTAGCCCAGTTGCTCGGCATCGGCCGTGCCTCCCCAGACCTCGGCGATGGTTCGGGGATCGCCTGCGGTCAACCACGCTTCAAGGTGCTCGGCCTGGCCCGAAGGGTCGTCTGCGGAGATCGGGAGGGTCATCCCGAACTGGAGCCAGGGCAGATCCGTGTCGGCCCGGTCGCGGGGGTGCCTCAGGACGAGGTGGATTCGATCGGGTTCCTCGCGGGAGGCCCAGACGGCTTCCACCTCGCACTCCCACTTGGCCAGCCAGTCCCCGCGTTCCCTCAGCCCCTCCTCAAGCAGCTGCGCAACCGTTCCGGCCGGCCACGCCCAACTGCGGTCCGCTCCGGCTCGCAGGACCTCGGCCTCGTACTGACCTGCGGTGAACCGTAGCTCCGGCAGTTCGAAGTCCTGATGGGCCGGGTCGCGCCAGCCCGCCCAGACAACATGCTCCCCGTCACGCCCGACCGTCACGTACAGAGCACCGCAGCACTGCTCCAGGCCGCACCCGGATCCGGCGAGACGAACCTCGTGGGGCGTCGCAGTGGCATGCAACGGCCCTGCCCGGCCCAACAGATACCGGGGGCCTGATCCCACGTATCGGGGGCCCGCCCCCTCACCACGACGGGACGCGTCGGCCAGTAGATCCCGGCCGCCGACGATCGGGCGGACCTCTATGCCGCCCTCACCGGGCGGTGGGCAGACGATGCTCAGGCCGAGAAGGTCCGGTTCTGTGGTCATCGACCCATGATCGTGGGGTCGGGCGCAGCTGTCATGTGAATAGGCGTCGCCTCCGCTCAGGGCGGTGGCTCGGGCCGCCTTTGGGTACGCCGGCCGGTGTAGGGGCGGGGGGGCGGGGGGGGCGCCCCACC
>NZ_JBHVWC010000005.1:184169-209146 GCF_042882445.1 Kitasatospora sp. NPDC058218
GTTTTCGTTTTTTTTTTCCTCGTGGGCTTCGTCGGCGTGTTGGGGGCCCTGGTCGGCGTGGGGTGCGGCGCGGGGGGCGGGGTGGGCGCCGGGCTGGCCCCCCCGCCCCCCCCCAACCGGCTCCCGAAGGAGGTCGGGTCAGTGCTGGCCGGCCTTGCGGCGGCGCATGACCAGGACGGTGCCCGCGCCGACCAGCGCGAGGGCGGCGAGAAGCGTCAGGCCGATGTTCGCGCCGGTCGAGGCCAGGCTGCCCGAACCGCTCACCGCCGCAGAGGCGGAGGGCGAGGGCGAACCGCCGGCAGCCGCGTCGACCGTCGAACCGGTCGAGGGGGTGGGCGTCGCGGTGGGGCTGGAGGCGGCCTTGGTGGTGACCGACGCCGATATGGACGCGGACGCGGTGGCGCTCGGCGAGATGGCGCTCGGCGAGATGGTGCCGCTCGGCGTGACGGAGGCGCTAGGCGGGGTGGACGCGCTCGGCGAGATGGAGGCGCTCGGCGTGGTCGGGGTTGACGGCGCCGACGTGGACGGCTTCGGGCTCGGGGAGGTGCTCACCGCCGGGCAGGTGTGCGAGAGGTTGAACCACTTCACCTCGCCGCCCTGGACCTCCGCGCTGGCCGAGGTCAGCTTGGCGCCGGGCGCCGACCCGACGTAGGCGTGCTTGGTGGTGGGCGGTCCGAACACGGTGACCACCTGCGGTGCGCCGTTGTCGAAGGCGACCGTGAGCTTGACGAAGTCCGTCGAGTTGCCGGGGAGGACGAAGTGCCAGCCGTCCTGGTCGGTGCCGATCGACCCGCACTTCGCCTCGTGCTCACCGAAGCCGGCAGCCGCGACGGGAAGGTCCTGGTGGACCGGGACGGTGTAGGTGCCGGCGGTGGCGAAGGCCGAGGGCGCCACCGGGAGGATCAGGAGGCCGGCAGCCGCTGCCGTGAAAACGGCGCGGGTGGTGAGAGAAGCGTGCATGGTCACCGTTCACTGTCAGGGGTGGAAGCTATGAGACGCGGGCCGGTCCGATCGAACGGGCCGTGGCCGTCTCATGTCCCTCAGCGCCGATGCCGTCCGACGTGTCACACCCCGGATGTAACCTTTCGGCATCGATCCGCGGAACTCCCGGCGAGTCGCTCCCCGGGCGGCCTGGTGCACGGCTGCGACAGCCGCCGGGGCTGCACCTGACGGAGGTCCGAGCGGTGGACTGGTGCGGGGGCGCGGTCGGCTCAGGCGGGTAGCCAGGACGGCCACCAGGGCGGCACGTTGTCGGTCGGGCAGAGTCCCGAGTCACCGTGGTACCCGTTCGGCGTGCCCAGCAGCGCGAAGCATCCTGCCGCCACCACCGCGAGCGCGAGCAGTACCAGACCCGCCGGGACGATCCCCCGCCAGGCGATGGACAGCCCGGCGGTCAGCCGCCTCGCGCCCGCCCACACCGCCACCGCCGCGACCAAGCACAGCAGCTCCATACCGGGCCACTCGACGAACGAGAACGTGAACCGGTGCTGCGGCTCCCAGGCCGCATCGCAGTAGCTCCGCGCCGATGCCACCAGGAAGGCCGCACCGTACCCACCGGCCAGGCCCAGAGCCACGACCCCGACCCCGGCCACCCCCCGCAGGACGGCGGGCCCCCGAACCCCCGGGGCCCGCCCGGACTTTGCACCGGCAGGGACACTCATGCTTCTCCGGACGCACCCGCCGCGGCGACGGTTCTGCGCACGACGAGGTGGTCCGAACGCCGGCCCGCCCCCTGGTGGAGTCCACAACGGCGTGGCCCGGCGAAGGGGCGCCGGCCGTGCGGCCGGCGCCCTTCGCCATGACTACGGTCGGCCGGAGGCGCGGGCGTCCTCGGCCTCGGGTGCGGGCAGGTGCTGCCGCGGGTTGCCGATCAGAGGAGCTGGAAGGACCACTCCTGCTTCCAGCCGCCTTCGCAGCTCCACACGCCGAGCTGCTTGAAGTCGGAGTCGTGGGTGAGGCAGTCGTCGTCGGAGATCTGGATCCGGTACTTGCCGTTGCCCAGGCTGACGAACTGCCACTTCTGGTTGGAGGTGTTGCCCCAGGCCTGCTGTTCGGCCACGTAGCTGTCGGGGTTCTCGGTGAGGTTGTAGCCGAGGTCGTTGACGATCCGGTAACGGTCGCCGCCCAGCGGCTTGATGGTCCAGCGGGACCCCTTGTACCCCAGGATCCCGCCCACGATGGGCGAGCCCCAGCTCGCGGTCTCGGTGGGTGCCGAGGCGCCCAAGCCGTTGGAGAGCTTCAGGAACAGCGGCCGCTCGGTCGGGACGCTCGCGCCGCCGCCCGTCGGGGGCTTCGGGTCCTTCGGATCGGTCGGCGTGCCCGGTTCGGCCGGGGTGATCACGCCGCCGGACTGGGACTCCAGGACCCACTCCTGCTGCCAGCCCTGCTTGCACGTCCACACGCCGAGCTGCTTGAAGTCGGAGTCGTGGGCGAGGCAGTCGTCGTCGGAGATCCGGATCTGGTACTTGCCGTTGCCGACTCCGACGAGCTCCCACTTCTGCTGGGAGGAGTTGCTCCACGGCTGGAGTTCGGCCATGTAGTTGCTGTTCTCGGTGAGGTCCAGCCCGTAGGAGCTGGTGATCCGGTAGCGACCGCCGCCCACCGGGGCGACCTTCCACTTGGATTCGTTGCCACCCCGGATTCCGGGGACGACCGACGCGCCGGCGGAGCCGCTGACCGGGACGGCGCCCAGCCCGTTGGAGAGCTTCAGGTACACGTCGGCGCCGTTGGCAGGCGTGGTCGGGGTGGTGGTCGGCGGGGTGCCGCCCCAGGCCCAGTTCTGGTTGGGCGCGTCCCGGTTGCTCTCGGATCCGCAGGCCCAGGCCGCCACCGTGCTGCCGTTGGCGGTCCGGCCGCTGAAGTCGTCGATGCAGACGTCCTTGGACCGGTCGTCCTGGTCCGTCATGTGCCGAAAACCGCCGCTGGCCGACATGTTCCAGCGCTGACCGGGGATCTCCAGGCAGTCCCAGACCTGGAGCTTGGTCCCGTTCCCGGTCTTGTTGGCCTCCAGGTCGAGGCACTTGCCGTTGGCGGCCCGGAGCTTGTACCCGTTGTAGGTCCACTTCTGCGCGTCGCCGCCGTTGCACTCCCACATCTGCACGGGGGTGCCGTTCGCGGTGCCGTTCCCGCTGACATCCAGGCAGGCGTGGTAGCCGGGGCTACTGGAGTCGGGGGTCAGGCTGCCGGTCCTGGTGCCGTAGCCGGACCGTGCGGGGAAGTGGATGGTGCGCACGTCGCCGTCGCACTTGTAGGGCCGCGCGGTGCCCATCCGGCAGGTCCACGGCTCCTTCTTGACGGAGTCGCCGTCATTGCCGACGAACGCCCAGTTCAGGTAGCCGCCGTCGCCCCGGTTGCGGAACGTCGAATCGCCCTGGAAGACCCAGATCCGGAACTTGTCATAGCCGGATGGTTCCTTCTTCTCCTTGTCCAGGAAATGGTTGAGCTTGTAGGTGGTGTCGAGCAACACCCCCTTCATGTCGGCCTTGTGCTCGTTCGTGAACCACTCGGTGTCATAGAGGTCGGTGCCCACGGTCTTGAACACCATGACGTTGAATCCCGGAAACTTCTCGCTCAACTTCGCCGCGGTGTTCTGGGTGAACTCCGCATTGTCCAGCTTGTTGAGGTTGGCGGCATTGTGCATGAGCTTGATCACGTCGAAGGTGGCGCTGATCAGCGAGCTCATGCAGTTGCCACCCCCCGGCACGGCCGGGGTTCCGCAGGTCTTGTCCACGGGAGCGTTCGGCGCAGCCTGGGCCTGCACGGTCAGGCCGGAGAACACGGCGACTGCGGCGATCCCGCAGGCGAGAGCGCGTTTCAGGCGGGACAGGGGTTCCATATCGGAATCATCTTTCTTCTCAAGTCGAAAACATCTTTCGTCTCGACAGAGATGGACGATAGAGCCTGGAATCCGCCGTCTCGCGACTCCTGACGACATCCATACGGCAAGGCCGGGAGGTCTGCCTTTTCGCGCACCACGGCGGCCCGGTGGGCTTTGCGGGCCGCCGTCGTGACCGGTGCCGGTCGGTGAACGTCACCCCGGCCGGGGCACGGGCTCGGGAAGCTGTGTCACAGTGGCCCGTGCCCCGGGTTCGGGGCAGGTCACGGCAGGCAGACGGCCGCTGTCGCAGGCCTGGTCGAACAGGGTCGTACAGGGGCGCGATGACGGTGGGGTCGGGGGACGACAGGTACGTGCGGTGGCGGGCCGCACAGGCTGTGCAACTGCTCGCCTGGATCGCCTCGTTGCTGCCCCCGGAGGTGCACCGCCTCGCGATCGCCGAGCTGGGCGGCGCCGACCACGTGGCCGCCGAGGTCGCGCGGGCGGAGGGGCCCGGCCGCCGCACGGGCCGCCGCCCCGACGGCGACCACCCCGACGGCGGCCGTCCCGACGGTGGCAGCCCCACCGCCCGGCTGCGCGAAGCCGGCTCGGTGCTGGAGTGCGACGCGGCGCTCGCCGCCGGCGCCGGAGTGGACTGGCCCGCCCTCGCGGCCGCCCACCGGTGCGAGCCGTTCGGACGGCACCAGCGGCGAGCGCTGATCGCGCGCCCGGACTGCCCGGACGCGTTCACCGCCGAGCTGCTCACTCCGTGGGACCCCCGGGTGGCGAACCGTCTGGTGGCCCGGCGGCGGGAGCTGCCGCCGTGGGCCTGGCGGCCGGGGCTCGCCCGGATCGGCGAGCTGCGGCCGTCGCTGCTGCGCCATGTGCTGACCGGGGAGAACGCGGCCGACCTGCTGCGCGCGACCCCCCGGCTGGACCTGCTGGTGGCGGCCGTCGACGGCTACGACCACAACCACCACCGGCAGATACAGGCCTTCTGGGAAGCCGTCGGCGCGGCGCTGCGGGCCGGGGTCGGCGCCGATCCCGACGCCTGGCTCACCGCCGCGACCCGGCTGCCCGGCCACCGCGGCAGCCTGCGCGGACTGCTCCGTGGGCTGCGGCGCCCGGCGGTGGCCGGGGCCGCCGGGCAGCCCGACCTGCGGGTTCTGCTGCAGGCGCCGCCGGAGGTCCTGGTCGCGGTCGTCGCCCGGTACGGCGACGGCGAACTGTCCGACCTGGCCGATCGCCCGCTGCGCCGGCTCCGGGCCCGGGAGTACTTCGCCCGGACCTTCGTCGACCGGCTCCACGAGGCGGGCGTCCCGCCGCGGGCCCTGTTCGCCCGCTGGGCCCTGGGCGCGTACGGGCGCGCGACCGCGACGCACGCCTGGCTCCACGGCCTGGACGCCCGGCTGGACCACTCCATCGACCACCACGCCCACGCCGATGCGCAGTTGCGGCGTCTGCTGGTCTGGCGCCGGCCGCCGGAGCCTCCCGTTGTCGACGTGGTCGCCCGGCTGCGCCGGTGCCTCGGCCCGGTCGAGGCGCAGGCGGTGCTGGACCGCGCGTGCGGGGAGGCCGGGCACCCGCCGTGGCCCGAGCTGGTCCGCGCCCACACGCCGGCCCCGCTGCCCGAGCCGGTCCTGTGCGTGCTCGCCGACCGTGCCGGGTTCCCCGACGTGCTGGCCCGCTCCCTGCCCCGTGAACGGCTGGTCCAGCTCGCCGGGCACGGGCCCGCGACCGCCCGGGCCGCGCTGGCCGACCTCGCGGACACGTCGACCGGATCGGCGCTGATCGACCGCGTGCGCGGCTCCGGGGTCCTCGACGACCGGGAGCTGCTGACCGCGATCCGGCCCGCCCTGGAAGCCCTTCGCTACGGGTACCACCTGCCCCGGCAGGCATCCCGGCGCGACACCTGGGGCGCTCTGTGCGCCGAACTGGCCGGGCGGGCTGCCGCCGCCGCGGGCCCGGGCTTCTGGCCGGCGGCGGCCGAACACCTGCCCGGCTACGACGGCCCGCTGCCCCGGTTCCTCGCCACCGCAGGACCTCCGTCACCGGACTCTCCACCGGGCACGCCACCGCGCTGACGGACGGCTGCCGCCGCCCACACGCGACCGTACGGAGCGACGGGCGAGCGGCGTCAACTGCTCGACGGTTCAACGTTTGACGCCTCAGTCCTTGCCCCCGGCCGGCACCCCGCGCCGACCTCCCGACCTGTGGCAGAGTGGAAGGGTCGGGAGACCGACCTGAGTCGCGGGTGGTCTCCCTTCGGAGCCGGTGACGAGGTCTCCCCATGACTGAGCTGCACCACATCCTCTCCATCGCCCCGGAAGCCCTGGCGGCAGCGGGCCTGGTGGACCGGGAGGACACGGCCCCGACGAGTGCGCTCGAAGCGCTGCCGCAGGAGCGGCCGTGGATGTGGCGGCTCCCCCGCGAGGCCCGCGCCCGGGTCGTCGGGAACGTCGAGCTGCAGGAGGAACTGGCCCTCGCCTGGCACGACGCCGTCGAAGACGCCGCCCCCGTCCGGCTCGCCCTGCACGACGTGCCGCCCACCGACCGGCTCGCGCTCGTCGCGCGGTTAGGGGCCCTGCGCCCCGCCGTCGAGTCGCTGTTCGTCGCGGACCAGACCCTGGAGCCGGATCCCCACTGGCACCGGCCCCTGCGGGTCGGCGCCGTGGCGGCCGACGCCCGGCAGCTCCTCGACGGGCTGCGGTCCGACCGGAGGATCGCACCGCTCGTCGACACGAACACCCCCGGTGCACGGGGCGAGGGCCGCGACCTCCTGGTGGTGTCCGAGCCGGACGAACTGGCCCCGCTGGAGTTCGCCGCCGACGGTCTCCGCGCGACCTGCCTGCTGTGGTGCGTCCGGCGACCTCCCGGGAGTGGCGAACTGGCCGGGCTCGACACGGCGGTGCGCGTTCTGGGCGCCTCCGGCTGGATCGTCGCCGACCTCTCCGGGACCGACGCCGCCGGCTGGCTCGACCGGTTCGTCCGCGCGCTGTCCGACGGCCTCCCCCTGGACGAGGCGGCGGCGCGTGCGGGCTCCCGGCTGACCGTGGCCCACACCGAGCTGGTCGAGCGCCGTGCGGTGTCCGCCTCCCTCCGGTCCGAGGACGAGCGGGCGCCTGCTCTCGACCCACCCACGAGAATGTCGACACCGGAACCGGAACCCGCACCCCCGCTCGCACCCGCACCCGACTTGCTGGGCGACGCCGGTGCCGTGCGGGACGCCTATAACTATCTGGCCCACGCGGCGAGCGCCCGGCCCGGCGCCCGCTTCCTCCAGGCGCTCGTCACCGTGCAGGCGACCGGCGAGCAGCGACGCCAGGCGTTCCGTCCCGGCGCCGTCCACGACATCCACGTCCGGGTCGGCCCGGGCAGCGCCGAGTGGCACGCGCTGATGGAGGAGTTCCCCGAGGAGGGCCTCGCCTTCCGGGGAGCCGGAGCGCGACTCCTGGTCGAGTTCTACGAGGACAGGACCACCGCGAGCCGCCATCCGCCCAGGAAGATCGTCCTGCCGGACCGGGGCGCCTCCAGCGAGGCCGTCTTCCCGGTCTCCGTGGGGCCGGGCGAGCGGGAGATCCGCTGCGGCGCACGGGTCTACCACGAGAACCGGCTGTTGCAGCGGCTGGAGCTCGTCGGCCCGGTCGGGCCGGCGGACCGGCCCGTCGACGGACAGGAGATCGCCATCCACGGCGAGCTGTTCAGCTCCCTCATCACCTCCCCCGGTACTCCGCCCCGGCGCGACGGCGACCGCCGGGCGGTCATCCGCGTCGAGAGCGGCGAGAGCGCCGACATCCACCTGGGAGGGCGGAGCACGCCCGTGCGTCTCGACGGCCTCGACGAGTTCAGGGTCAGGATCCGGGAGTACCTCAGCGACGTCCTCGCCCGGGACGTCGATGTCCAGGAGCCCGGCGACCACGCGCCGGACGACCTGTTGCGCGGCCTCGCCCAGCAGGGCAGCACCCTGTTCGACCAGTTGGTGAGGCTGGGCCTGGGCACGTTGAAGGACGTCACGTTCCTCCAGGTGGTCTCGGCGGAGGCGGCGGAGCTGTGGCCGGTGGAGTTCGTCTACGACTACGGGTATCCGCGGGACGGTGCCGGGCTCTGCGCCGACTGGCGCAAGGCTCTCGCGACCGGCACGTGCTCCTGCGGCCGCGCCGCCGCTGCGGCCGGGCCCGGCCGCCGGACGGTCTGCCCGCTCGGGTTCTGGGGCATCCGCATGGAGATCGAGCGACGGGTGGAGCGGGCCAGGCTCGCGGGGACGGTCGTCGAACCGGACGCGACGGACGAGGGCAGGCCGCTGCGTCCGGTCGACAGTGTGCTCTTCGCGGCGAGCAACAAGGTCCGCGCGGCGGACCGCACGGCCACGACCCGAGCCCTCCAGGCCTCGTTCGGGGTGAACGGACTGCACACGGCCGCCAGTTGGCGGGCGTGGCGGAAGGTGGTCCGCACCCAGGGCCCGCCCCTGCTGTTGGCCCTCCCCCACAACGGACGCGACGAGGGAAACACCATCGTGCTGGAGATCGGCAACAGGCTCAGGCCGAGCAGGCTGCCGTCCGTCCTGATCGGCCGCCAGGACATCCTGTCCGACCTGCGCGACGGCGACACGGGCCCGATCGTCATGCTCCTCGGCTGCACCATGGCGGAGGCCGACGTCAGCTGGCAGAACGTCGCGGCGAAGTTCCTCCAGGAGAGCGCCCCCGTCGTGGTGGGGACACTCGTGCCGACGCTGGGCCGGCAGGCCGCCGTCATGGCGACCATCGCCGCGACGATGCTCGCCGACCGGGCGAGCGACGGCAAGAGCATCGGCGAACTGGTCCGGGACATCCGCCGCCGGCTGCTAGCCCTGGGGTTCACGCTCGCCATGTCGATCGTGGCCTTCGGCGACGCCCGCTGGCTCGTCGCGAGCCCTGCGGCAGCGGGCCCGACGGGAGAAGGCCCCCCGGACGAACGCCCCGCCGGAGGTGGACCGTGATCACCGTGGAGATGTTGCCCGCCGCGCACGGCGACGCGCTGTGGATCGAGTGGCCCGGGCCCGGCGGCGAGGTCCACCGCATGCTCGTCGACGGCGGGCCGAGCACCACCTACCGGGCCGTCCTCGACCGGGTGGCGTCGCTGCCGAAGCGGGACCGGCGCCTGGACGTCCTGGTCGTGACGCATGTGGACGCCGACCACATCGAGGGCGCCGTACGCCTCCTCCAGGACCGCACCCGACTGGGGCTGTCGATCGGCGACGTCTGGTTCAACGGCTGGCCGCAGCTCACCCAGGACGCCGATCTGCTCGGCGCGGACCAGGGCGAGATGCTCCAGGCCCTGATCGGCAGCCAGCGCCTCGCCTGGAACACCGCCTTCCGCACGGGCCGCCAGGACGCGCCCGCCGTCCGGGTCGCGGACCGGCGGGCCCTGCCCTCGGCCGAGCTTCCGGGCGGTGCCCGCGCCACCGTGGTGTCCCCCGGCGGGCCCGAACTGGCCGCCCTGCGGCGGGAATGGGCCAAGGTCCTCAAGGGCCTCGGGGTGACCCCCGGACGCCCCGAGGAGGCCCTGGACCGGCTGGCCCGGCGCAGGGACCTGCGCGGCCTCGCCGACGACCTCCTCGGCGGCGATCGGGTGGACGGCTCCGTGCCGAACGGGTCGAGCATCGCGTTCCTGCTGGAGCTCGGCGAGCACCGCGTCCTGCTCACCGGTGACGGCCACGGCGACGTCCTCGCGCGCGGCCTGGCCCGGCTCCTGACCGAACGCGGTGCGGACCGGCTGGCCGTGGACGCCCTCAAGGTGCCCCACCACGGCAGCGCCGCCAACACGACGGACGAACTGCTGGCGCGACTCACCACCCGCCGCTTCCTGATCTCCACGAACGGCGACAAGTTCAAGCACCCGGACGAGGCGGCCGTGCTGCGCATGATCGGCGCGGCGGACCGCACGGCCGGGCCGCCCGAGCTGGTGTTCAACTACCTCAGCGACACGACGGAGCCGTGGGCCGACCCCGGGCAACAGCGGACGCTCGGCTACACCGCCGTCTACCCGGCACGCCCCGAAGCGGGCACGACCGTGGAGGTCTGACCATGGCGAAGATCGGTGTGGCACTCTCCGGCGGTGGCTACCGCGCCACCATGTGGGGCATCGGAGCCCTGATCTACCTGGCCGACACCGGCCGCAACCGCGAGGTGGTGGCGATCTCCTCGGTGTCCGGCGGCTCGGTCGCGAACGGCGTGGTCGCCCACGAGACCGACTACCGCGACGGCACCGGACCGGAGTTCGCCGATCGCGTCCGCCCGCTGATCCGCCACTGCGCCCACACCGGGCTGTTCTTCTGGGGCCCGTCCACCAATGCGTACGTCCGCTCGCTGTTCGCGCTCACCGGCCTGGCCGTCGCGGTCACGCTCGCCGGGGTGGCCGCCACCGCGGTCGACGGGATCCGGCTCCTGTCCGGCGCCCTGCTGGTGGCGGGTCTGCTGCTCTGCGCCGGTGCGCTGCTGGTCTTCGAACGGCGCAGCATCGTGGTGGACAAGGCGCTGGCCCGTGAGTTGTTCAACCGGGGCGGCGTCGCCACGCCGCTGCGCGACGTGCGGCGCCCGGTCGACCACGTCTTCTGCGCCACCGAGCTGCAGAGCGGCGACCACTTCTACCTCTCGCCCGCCTTCACCTACGGGTACCGGTTCGGCACCGGCGCCCCGGGAGACCTTCCGCTGTCCACCGCGGTGCAGGTCTCGGCCTGCCTGCCGGGCGCCTTCGCCGTCCGACGCCTGCCCACCGGACGCCTGCCCATCGGACGGGTGTCCACCGCCACCCGGGACGGCGCCGATCCCGCGTCCACCGCCACCGAACTGGTGCTCACGGACGGCGGGGTCTACGACAACATGGCCGACCAGTGGCTGACCGCGCTGGCGGACCGGGCCCGGCGCGCCGACCGGCCGCCCGCGCAGTACGAGGTCGACGAGATCGTCGTGGTCAACGCCTCGGCCGGAATGACCTGGCGCCCGCTGCCCCCGTCCCGGCTCCCGCCGGTCGGCGAACTCGCCTCGCTGCTGCGCATCAAGAGCGTGATGTACGACGTCACCACCAGCCATCGGCGCAACACCCTGGTGCGGTGGTCGGAACGCCCCGCACCGGCCGGCGCCCCGGTGAGCGCGCTGGTCCACATCGCGCAGTCCCCCTACCGGGTGGCCGACGCGTACGCCGGTGCCGGGGAGCGGTGGCCGGACCGCGCCACCCGCGCCAAGGAGGTCCTCGACGCGCTCGGCGACGACGCGCAGCACCGGGCCGCCTGGCAGGAGCGGGCGCGCCGCAGCAGCGGCACCAGCACGGTGCTGCGCAAGCTGGGCGCCGACACGACCACGGACCTGCTCTTCCACGCCTACACCCTCGCCGCGTGCAATCTGCACGTCCTGCTCGGCTACCCGCTGCCCCCGACCCTGCGGGACCGCCAGTACTTCGCCGACCTCGTCGGGCGCCGCGACGGGGCCTGACGCGGGGCCGCGCCGCCGCCCGGGCCCGGGGCGCCGGGTTCGCCCCAGTCAGGGGGGTGACCGCTCGCCAGGTGCGCGCCTCAGCCGATGCGGTCGCTGACCGGACGGGGGCCGACGTCGGTGGCGGTCTGGACGAAGGCGCGGAGCCGGGCGTTCTCGGCCGCGGTGGGCCAGACCAGCGCCCACTGGGTGACGGGCGCGTCGTGGATCGGCAGGAACGTGATGCCGGGCGGTGTGTAGTAGCGGCGGACGTGGGCGTTGAGCGGGCAGATCAGCTGCCCGGCGGCCAGCAGGGCGAGGAGTTCGTGGAAGGTCCGCGCCACCTGCCCGCGCGGGACGGGGCGTCCGCTCTCGGTGACCTTGGGGACCATGGCCTCGAACCAGTAGTCCGGGACCAGCGGGCCCGGGTCGAGGACGGTCCGGTCGGCGAGGTCCTCCATCGACACGGACTCCCGGCCGGCCAGCTCGGAGCCCGTCGCGACCGCGAGGACGCGGCCCTCGGTCAGCACGGTGGGGCCGACACTGAGGTCCGGTTCGTGCACGGGCCGCCAGAGCAGCTGCACGTCCGTCCCGCCGGTGCGCAGCAGGGCGAAGGGGTCGCTGAAGTGGATCTCCACGACGTCGACGTCACAGTCGGGGTGGCGGGCCCGGAACGTGTCGATCAGGGGCCGCATCTCGCTGCCCAGTACGCCCATGACGCCCAGCCGCAGCGTGCCCCGCACGCCCAGCGCGGCCTCGGTCGCCCGGGCCAGACCGCCGTGGATCAGGTCGTAGGCCTGCTGGAGCTCCACCCGCAGGACCTCGCCCACCGGGGTGAGGGTCACGCTGCGGCTGGTGCGGTCGAACAGGGCGGCGCCGATCCGCCGTTCCTGCTTCTTGATCGCCTGGCTGACGCGCGCCTGGGAGATGTGCAGCCGTTCGGCGGTGCGGCCGAAGTGCAGTTCCTCGGCGAGGGCCAGGAAGATCTCGATGTCCCGCAGTTCCATGGCGCCCCTCCCCCGCAATAACCCCCTGGTTATCGATCAGATCGCAAAGTCTACGTTGATCGCGAAGCAGCACGGGTGGAAGGTGGAGGTACCCGGAGGACGCCCCGACGGACCCCTCGACAGGTGCCCAACCCGCTCGCACAGAAGATCAGTTGAGCGCGGCGGTGGGCGGACGACGGGATCCGCCAACTCTTCGAAGGAACCGATCAATGCGGACACCCATGAACCACCCTGCCCCGGGCGCGACCGCACCGCCGCGCGGCCGCCCGACCCCGCCCGGTACCTGACCGGCGCCCGGCACCAGGAGATCGACGACCTTGAGCGACCGACTCCCGATGGAAACGACGTACCTCGTGCACGACGCGCTGCGCCGGGAGTTGCGGCAGCTCGCCGCGGTCGCCACCCGCGGCGACGGCACCCTCCGGGGCGTCCTGCGCGGCGCGGCCGGCTGGAAGCTCCTCCGGCGGGCCCTGCGCGTGCACCACGGCGCCGAGGACGCGGCACTCTGGCCCGTGCTGCGCCACGCCCTGGCCGGCCGGCCCTACGACCTGGCGTTACTGGAGGCGATGGAGGCCGAGCACACCGCGATCGGCTCGCTGATCGGTGCCGTCGACGAGGCGCTCGCCGAGCCGAGCACCGATCCGGTCCTGCTCGGTGACCTCGTCGACGCGCTGGTCACGGGTGTCGGCGGACACCTCCGCCATGAGGAGGAGAGCACGTTCCCGCTGGTCCAGGCCGTGGTGACGGCGCAGCAGTGGGAGCGGTTCCAACAGGTGCACGCCCGGCGGATCGCGGCGGACGCCGACCGGCTGCTGCCCTGGCTCCTGGACGGCGCCGACGAGCGGACGGCCACGGCAGTGCTGGCGCCGCTGCCCGCACCGGTCCGGCGGGCCTACCGGGAGCGGTGGCGGCCCGCGTACGCCGCGCTCGACCGGTGGGGCCCCGGGACCCCGGTTCCGGCTCCGGCTCCAACCCCGGTTCCAACCCCAACCCCGGCCCAGGCTCCGACCTGAAGCGAACGCCGACGCGTCACGACTCGAACCACCCGACCACAGAACAGGACCCACTCCGTTGAACGATCTCCGGCGGGAGCACGACCTCGCAGCCATCCGGCGACTCGTCGAACTGGCCGAGGAGCACCAGAGCGACCCCGAGCGCTTCATCCCGCTCCACACCCCCGACGCGAGCGTCGTCAACTTCGGCGGCCGGTACGTCGGCGACCGGGCGACGCTGGCCCGGGTGATGGCGCAGGCCCTGGCCTCGCCCCTGGCGAGCGTGGCCACCAGGACCGAGATCCACGGCATCCGCTTCCTCGGCGCCGACGTCGCGATCGTGGCGTGCGTGAAGCACGTCTTCGACAACCGGGACGCGGAACTGCGCGACGGTTCCGACAGCCGGCTGCCCGCCCGGACCGGGCGACTGACCTACGTCGTCGTCCGGCGGTCGGACACCGAGGAGGACGGCGCCCCTGCCGGGGCGGGCGACGCGACGCCCGGGCCGATCTGGCTGATCAGCAGCGCACAGACCACCCCGGTGCTGGCCTGAGCCCACCGGGCCCGCACCTCCGCCCCCTTCCACCGGCGGCCGACGGCCGGCCGGCCGAGCCCGCCTGCCCGCCTGCCCGCCACCACCCGAGGACCGTGACCCATGACGACCGTCGAGCCCGTCCGGCCGAGCACCTTCGCCCCACCACCACCCGGCCCCGACCCCGTACCACTGCGCCGATGGCTGGCCCTGGTGGCCGTCGCCGTCGGCACGTTCTCCATGGTGACCGCCGAGCAGCTGCCGATGGGGCTGCTCACCCCCATCGGGGGCGCGTTCGACGTCTCCGAGGGGACGGCCGGTCTGATGGTGACCGTGCCGGGCCTGGTCGCGTCCGCCGCCGCGCCGCTACTGCCCGTGGCGATCGGGCGCCGGGACCGCCGCACCGTTCTGATCGGCCTGCTGGCCCTGATGGCCGCGGCCAACCTGCTGGCAGTCCTGGCCCCGAACTTCGCCGTGCTGCTCACCGCGCGCTTCCTCGTCGGGATCGGCATCGGCGGGTTCTGGGCGCTCGCCGCCGGCATCGCGGTACGCCTGGTGCCCGACGCCCACGTCGGCCGGGCCACCGCCATCACCTTCGGCGGCGCCACCGCCGCCAACGTCCTGGGGGTGCCGGCCGGAACGCTGATCGGCGAGTTCAGCAGCTGGCGGACGGCCTTCGCCGCCGTCGGCGGGCTGGGCCTCCTGGTCGTGGTCGCCCTGTTCGCCCTGCTGCCGGCCCTGCCGGCCGCCGAACCCGTCCGTCTGGGCACGCTCGCCGCGCAGTTCCGCAACCGGGCCGTCCGGACCGGCGTCCTGACGACCTTCCTGCTCGTGGGCGGCCACTTCGCGGCCTTCACCTTCGTCAGCCCCGTCCTGCAGGACGTCGCCGGCATCGGCGCGGGCATGGTCGGACCGCTCCTGCTCGCCTTCGGGGTCGCCGGCATCGTCGGCAACTTCCTTGCGGGGGCGAGTGCCGGGCGGGACATCCGCACCGTCGTCATCGGCATCGCCCTGCTGCTCATGACGGTGCTGGCGCTCTTCCCGCTCGTCGGCACCGGCCCCGTCGGCGGGACGGTGCTGCTGATCGGCTGGGGGCTGGCCTTCGGCGGCGTCCCGGTCAGCGTCCAGACCTGGATCCTGCGGTCGGCCCCCGGCGAGACCGAGGCCGCCACCGCCCTCAACACCTCCGTGTTCAACCTGGCGATCGCGCTCGGCGCCCTGCTCGGCGGCCTCGTCGTCAACGCGGCCACCCTCGACGCCGTGCTCTGGACCGGCGCCGGGATCGCCCTGCTGACCGCCCTGACGCTCTGGAGCGCCCGCCGGACCACGGCGTGAGCGTCTACTTCTTGACGGATCGTCAGGATCTGCCGCCCATCGGGGCGAAGCGCCCGACGGCGCACGCCCGGCGGTGGCGAACCGCAGTACCGGAACAGGTCCGGCCCACCGACCGGACACCCTCGACCCTCGTGAAGGAGCTCACCGCCGTGGAGATCAAGGAGTACTCGCAGGAGGAGCTGGCCGCCCAGCCCGTCGCGTACTGGACCGGCGTCGCCTACCAGGAGATCATCGGGTTCATCCGGCGCCGGCAGGCCGAACTCGGCTTCACC
This sequence comes from Kitasatospora sp. NPDC058218, assembly GCF_042882445.1. Taxonomy (NCBI): domain Bacteria; kingdom Bacillati; phylum Actinomycetota; class Actinomycetes; order Kitasatosporales; family Streptomycetaceae; genus Kitasatospora; species Kitasatospora sp. NPDC058218. The sequence goes on from NZ_JBHVWC010000005.1 coordinate 199,567, forward strand.
CAGCCCCAGTACTGGATGCTCCGGCACCTGTCGAAGCACGACATCTCGCCGGACGGGCACGGCATGACCGTGCCCGAGCTGGCCGAGGCCATGAAGTCCTACCTGCGCCCGGAGGACGATCCGGCCGGTGAAGCCGAGGCGTTGCTGGAACTGGGCTGGGTCACCCAGGACGGCGTCGGGCGGCTGTGGATCACCGAGAGCGGCGACGCGGCCCGCGCCGCCCTCAAGACCCACGCGCCCGCCTGGCGCGACCTGATCCACGAGGGCGTCGACGACGCCGACTACGCGACCACCCTGCGGGTCCTGCGGCGGATGATGCGCAACGTCGGCAGCGACCTGGTGTGAGACCTGCGGGCGGCGGGCGGCCCCACCCGCCGCCGCCCGCAGGTCTCACCCCGTCGACGTCGGTACCCGCGGGGCCCCGCAGGAGACGACCCGGCGGTCGTCGATCATGAGGCGGGCGATCGCCGTGCCGCCCTTCGACCAGCCGAGCGCGCCGATGCGGTGCGGGTCGAGGGCGCCGAGCAGGCCGGCCGGCAGCGCCCGGCGCCCGGCGTCGGGGTTGCACCCGGCGGCGAGCTCCTCGACGCGGTCGACGACGAACCGGACGTCCGCGGCGAAGTCCCCCGGCGTCATCGGGCAGGCCCGGTCCGGGACGAGGACCGCTCCCCGCCCCCTCAGGACAGCAGCGGCCGGTGGCAGGCGACGGTGCGGCCGGGCGCGACCTCGCGCAGGGCGGGTGTCTCGTCCGCGCAGCGGGCATCGGCCAGCGGGCAGCGGGTGCGGAACCGGCAGCCGGACGGCGGGGCGAGCGGGGAGGGCGGATCGGCCGGGAGCAGACCGGTGTCGCCGAGCGCGCGGCCGGGCTCGGGGACGGCGGCGAGCAGGGCGGCGGTGTAGGGGTGAGCGGGGGCGGCCAAGACCTCCTCGGTGGGGCCCTGTTCGCAGAGCCGGCCGAGCTGGAGCACGGCCACGTCGTCGCTCACCGCCCGCACCACGCCGAGGTCGTGCGAGATGAACAGGCTCGCCAGGCCGCGTTCCGCGGTCAGCCGGCGCAGCAGATTGAGGACGGTCGCCTGGGCGGAGACGTCGAGCGCGGAGACGGCCTCGTCGGCGATGAGGACGCGGGGTTCGGCGGCGAGCGCGCGGGCGATGGCGACGCGCTGGGCCTGGCCGCCGGAGAGCTGGGCCGGCCTGCGGTCGCCGAACAGCGCGGGCGGCAGGCCCACCGCGGCCAGCTGCTGCTCGACCACGGCCGCCCGGTCGCGCGCCGGGTCGGGGTGGGCGTCGAGCGGTTCGGCGACGAGGTCGCGGACCGTCCGGCGGGGGTTGAGCGAGGAGAGCGGGTCCTGGAAGACCATCTGCATCCGGGGCCGCAGCGCCCGCAGCGCGCGCGGGGAGAGCGCGCCCAGGTCGGTGCCGTCCAGGGTGACGGTGCCGGCGGTGGGCGGGGGCAGCCGCAGCAGGGCCTTGGCGATGCTGCTCTTGCCGGAGCCGGACTCGCCGACCAGGGCGAGGGTGCGGCGCTCCCGGAGCTCCAGGGCGACGTCGCTGACGGCGTGCAGTGGCCCGGACCGGGTGCGGTGGACCACCGAGAGGCCCTCGGCCCGCAGGACGGGGGCGGTCGGGGCGGCGCTCATGCGGCGTTCTCCATCGTGCTGAGGGGGAAGTGGCAGGCCGCCGTCCGCCCGGGGCCGACCGGCTGGACGGGCGGCGCGGCCGTGGTGCAGACCGCCCGGGCGAGCTCGCAGCGCGGGGCGAACGGGCAGCCCGCGGCCGGCCGGGAGAGGTCCGGCGGCGAGCCGGGGATGGCCGGCAGGGTGCGGCGCAGCGGTCCGGTGACGCGTGGCACCGAGCGCAGCAGCGCGGCGGTGTACGGGTGGGCGGGCCGTTCGGTGACCTCCCCGGTGGGGCCGGTCTCGACGATCCGGCCGCCGTACATGACGGCGATCCGCCGGGCCCGCCCGTAGAGCAGGCCGATGTCGTGGGTGATCAGGAGGGTGGCGAGGCCCCGGGTCTCGCGGTGGCGGTCGAGCAGGTCGAGGACGGTGCGCTGGACGGTGACGTCGAGGGCGGTGGTGGGTTCGTCGGCGAGCAGCAGCGCGGGCTGTCCGGCGAGGGCGGCGGCGATGCCGACGCGCTGGCGCAGGCCGCCGGAGAGTTCGTGCGGGTAGGCGCGGGCGCGCCGGGCCGGGTCGGGGACGTCGACGGCGGCGAGCAGCTCGGTGGCCAGCTCGCGGCGGGCCCGGCGGCCGAGCCGGCGCCGGTTGGTGAGCGACTCGGTGACCTGGTCGGCGATCCGGACCACCGGGTTGAGGGAGGTCATCGGGTCCTGGTGGACCATGGCGACGCCGGTGCCGAGCAGTTCGCCGCGGCGGGCGGAGGTGGCGGTGAGCAGGTCCTCGCCGTTCAGCAGCACCGTGCCGGTGGACTCGACCCGGGTGGTGCGGGCGTGCACGCCGAGGACGGTGCGGGCGAGGACGGACTTGCCGGAGCCGGACTCGCCGACCACGCCGAGGCACTCCCCCGCCTCGATGGTGAGGCTGACGTCGTGCAGGATGTGCAGCGCCCGGCCGTCGGGGGTGTGGATCGTGGTGTCGAGCGAGCGGACGTCCAGGACGGGGGTGGTCATGCGGTGGTTCCCTTCGAACGGAGCCGCTCGCCGAGGTAGTTGAGGGCGAGGACGGTCAGGCAGAGCACCGCGGCCGGCGCGAGCGAGATCCACGGTGCGCTGCCGAGCGTGGTGCGGCCCTCGGCGATGATGCCGCCCCAGGACGGCTCCGGCGGCCGCAGCCCGAAGCCGAGGAAGCTGAGCGAGCCCTCGGCGACGATGGCCACCGTCGTCGCGGTGAAGGCGAAGGTCAGGGCGATCGGCGCGACGTGCGGGACGACCTCGCGGCGCAGGATCCGCAGCGGCGCGGTGCCGATCATCCGGGCGGCCTGGACGAAGCCGCGCTCGCTGAGCGACAGCACGACCGCCCGGACCACGCGGGTGAACGAGGGGACGGTGAACAGGCCGATCAGCACGCCGATCACCGGCAGGCTCGGGCCGCGCAGCGAGACCACGATCATCACCAGGATCAGCGTGGGGACGGACATCAGCAGGTCGGTGACGAAGCCGATGACCTTGTCGACCGGGCCGCGGAACCAGCCGGCGGCCAGGCCGAGCGCGCCCCCGCCGAGCAGGCCGACGGAGACGGTCAGCGCGGCGACGGCGAAGGAGGCGCGGGCGCCGGCGACGGTGCGCTGGAGGAGGTCGCGGCCGGAGGCGTCGGTGCCGAGCCAGTGGCCGGGGCCGGGCGGGGCGGAGGGGTGGGCGAAGTCCCCGTGCAGCGGGTCGAAGCCGGGCAGCAGGGGCAGCAGCAGGGCGCCGAGCGCGACGGCGGCGAGCCAGGCGGTGGCGGCGATCACCGCGGCCGGGGGCCGTCGCCGGGCGGGCCCGGTGGTGGGGGCGGCCGCGGCCTGCTCTGCTGCGGCCGTGGCCGGTTCGACGGTCTCAGCGGTGGTCATGGGCGATCCTCGGGTCGAGCGTGCGGTAGAGCAGGTCGACCACGAGCGTGGCCGCGACGACGGCGGTGGCGCTGACCACGACGACGGCCTGGATGACGGGGAAGTCGCGGGCGTTGATGGCCCCGGCGGCGAAGCTGCCGAGGCCGGGGACGGCGAACAGCGTCTCGACCAGGACGGAGCCGCCGAGGGAGGTGCCGATGCCGATGCCGATCAGGGTGACCAGCGGGAGCGAGGAGGGGCGCAGCGCACGCCGCAGCAGGAGCCGGCCGGTGCCCATGCCGCGGCTGCGGGCGGCGGCGATGTACGTCTGGTCGAGGGTGTCCAGCAGTTGGCCGCGCAGGGTCCGGGTGAAGACGGCGGCCTCGGTGAGGCCGAGGGTGAGCGCGGGCAGGACGAGGTGGCGCAGGTTCTCGACCGGGTCCTCGGTGAACGGCGTCCACCCGGTGGCGGGCAGGATCCGCAGCTGGACGGCGGCGAGCCAGATGAGCAGCAGGCCGAGCACGAACCCGGGCACGGCGAGCCAGACGAAGGCGCCGGCGGTGGCGACGCGGTCCAGCTTGCCGCCCGGCCGCCAGGCCGAGAGCAGCGCGACGGGCAGGGCGATGCACAGTGCCACCAGCTGCCCGGCGAGGAAGAGTTCGAGGGTGACGGGGATGCGGTCGGCGAGTTCGGAGGTGACGGCGGCGCCGCTGGTCAGCGAGTGGCCGAGGTCGCCGTGCAGGGCGTCGCCGAGCCAGCGCCAGGTGGCGGTGAACACGTTGTCGTCCAGTCCGAGACCGGCCTCGTAGGCGGTGACCTGCTCGGGGGTGGCGGTGGGGCCGAGTGCGGCGAGCGCCGGGGAGCCGGGCATCACGTGCGGCAGCCAGAGCGCGCCGAGGGTGACCAGGAGGAGGGCGGCGCCGGCCCGCCCGACCGGCCCGGCGGCGCCCCACAGACGGGCGGCCGGGCGGTGGGCGGCGCCGGGCGGTGCGGCCTTGACGGCGGCGGTCGTCACTTCTTCACCCACAGGACCGCCGGGGAGACGTTGACGACGGTCCGCTTGGACACGTCGGGCAGGCCGGCGACCCGGGTGGTGGCGAGGAAGCCGACCGGGTTCTCGGTGAGGAAGAGCATCGGGGCGTCCGCGACGACGGCCTGCGCCGCCTCCTGGTAGGAGCGGGCCCGCTGGGCCCGGTCGAGCGAGGCCCGGCCGGCGCCGATCGCCCGGGCGGCCTCGGGGCTGTTCCAGCCGGTGAAGTCGAACGGGGAGTCGGGCAGGTAGAGGCTCGCCAGCGCGGTGTCGGTGTCACCGAACATGCTGGTGACGAAGTCCATCACCTGGAACTTGCGCTGGAACATCGCGGTGGCCAGGCTCGCCGAGTCCATCGGCTTGACGGTCATCCGCACGCCCGCCTCGGCCAGCATCTGCTGGAGGACGGTGGCCCGCTGCTGGCCCTCGGGCCGGTTGTCGACCAGGTACTCGAAGGAGAGGTCCGGGTGGCCGGCCTCCGCGAGCAGTGCGCGGGCCTTGGCCACGTCGCGGGCGGGGTAGGCCGCGGCGCCGGTGCCCCGGTAGGGGGATGTGGAGCCGATCGGGCCGTCGGAGACCTTGCCCTGGCCGAGGTAGACGACCTTCTCGACGGACTCGCGGTCGATCGCGTACTGGAGGGCCCGGCGGACCTTCGGGTCGTCGAAGGGGGCGGCCTTGGTGTTGAACAGGACGGTGGAGGTGGAGCCGGGGCCGGTGGCGGCACGCAGCCCGTCGCCGCCGGCCTGTTTGTACTGGGCCGGGGTCTCCGTCCAGATCAGGTCGGCGTCGCCGGAGCGCAGCGACTGGTAGCGGCTGTCGGAGTCGGGCAGCACCCGGTAGACGAGCTTGTCGGCGTGCCCCTTGGCGCCCCAGTAGCCGGGGTTGCGGGCGAGGGTGACGGAGACTCCGGGTTGCACGCTCTCCACCGTGTACGGGCCGGAGCCGACGGCCGGGGCGTCCCCGGCGGGCGTCTCGGAGACGTAGCCGAGCGAGCGGGTGAACAGGCTGGGGAAGGCGGCGTTGGGGGCCTTGAGGGTGAAGGTGACGGAGGTCGGGGAGTTGACCGCCATGGCGCCGATGGTGGCGGCGTCGGCGGCGCAGGAGCACTTGGCCTCCGGCTTGGCGAGGCGGTTCACGTGGTCGACCACGGCCTGCCCGTCGAGCGGCTTGCCGTCGCTGAAGGCCACGCCCTCGCGCAGGTCGAGGGTCCAGCCGGTGGCGTCGGCGTTGGGGGTGAAGGACTTCGCCAGGTGGGGCTGGACGGTGCCGTTGTCGCCGTTGACCATCAGCGGGTCGAACAGCGCGTTGGCCAGGATCATCATCGGCATCGAGGTGAGGACGCCGTCGGCCGGGTCGAGCTTGGCGAACGGGCGGTCCAGGCCGATCTTCAGGGTGCCGCCGTCGACCGCCGCGCCGTCGTTCGCCGCCGCCTTGGCGGAGCCGTCGCCGGACACCGCGTCATCGGACGCCGAGCAGGCGCCGGCGGTGAGGGTGACGGCCAGTGCGCAGACCGCCGATGCCACAACGTGCTTGTGCCGCTTCATGGTTCCTCGGGTTTCTCAGGTCACGGGGGGTGGGGCGCCGGCCGGGGGGACTGCCGACGACGACACCATTTCGGACATGGCAGTACTGCCAAAAGGCAGTTGTGCAAACTTCGCGTGGCCAGCTGCCGAAGAGTTGGCACGCGCCTTGAGCGGGTCACGTCGGGCGTGATTCGGTACTGGTGGCGGCGGTGCGCGAGGCACCGTCCCGACGACGACACCCGGCGACGGGCGGACGAGGAGCGGCATACCGATGCGGGCGCAGGAGACGGACACCGTGGCAGAGCTGGGCATGCGCGACCGCAAGAAGGCGCGCACCCGGGAGACCATCCGCACCGCCGCGCTGGACCTCTTCGAGGAACAGGGCTTCGAACGCACCACGGTCGACCAGATCTGCCGCCGCGCCGACGTCGCCCACCGCACGTTCTTCCGCTACTACGCCACCAAGGAGGCCCTGCTCTTCGGCTGGGACTACGGGCAGACCGTCCTCGACGCCCTCGCCGCCGCCCCCGCCGACCTCAGCCTCTGGGAGGCGTTCGACCACGCCCTCGCCGCGACCGACGGGCGGATGGAGGAGCCCGCCGAGCACACCACCCGCCGCCGGGCGCTGCGCCGCGAGTTCCTGGAGATCAAGTCGGTCCGCGACTACGCCCTCGTCCTGGTCGACGCCCTCGGGCAGCGCGCCGCGGACGTCGCCGCCGAGCGCCTCGGCGTCGACCCGCACACCGACCTGCGCCCGCTCGCCCTCGGCGCGATGCTGGCCGGCATGATCCGGCGCCACGTCCTGATCGGCTCCGAGAGCGGCGGCACGTTGTCCGACTGGGCCGACGCCTTCCAGGACGTGCTGCGCCCCACCCGCTGACCGCGGCCGCACCGGTCCGCCCGCCACCCGCCCCGTCGGGTGACGGGCCGCCCCGGCATGCCCCGACCGGCCCCCGATCCCCCTACGCACCAACCCCGTTCTTCGCTGTTCCGCACCTCCGAAAGGCCCCCGCATGTCCCTGGTCAACTTCCGCGACCCCGCCCGGCTCACCGACCCCGACGGGCGGCGGATCCGCGCCGGTCTGCTCTACCGCTCCGCCCAGCCCTTCCCCGCCGCCGACGAGGCCACGGTCGAGCAGCTGCGCACCGCCGACGTCCGCACGATCGTGGACCTGCGGGGCGCCGCCGAGTGCGACCCCGCCGACTGGGCCGCCGCCGAGGCGGACGGGGTCACCGTCGTCGCCGCCCGGATCGACCCCGTCACCGGCGCCCTCGCCGAGGCCATGCGGACCATGACCACCTCCGCCGACCTCGGCGCCTTCTACCTGCTGATGGCCGAGTCGGCGCCCGGGGCCGTCGCCGCCGCCGTGGAGGCCGCCGCCCGGCCCGGCGGCGTCCTGCTGCACTGCGCCGCGGGCAAGGACCGCACCGGCCTGCTCACCGCCCTGCTGCTCGACGTCCTCGGCGTACCGACCGAGGACATCGTCGCCGACTACGCCCGCACCGCCGAGGCGCTGCCGCAGATCTGGGCCGGCCTCGCCGTCCGCCACCGCATCTCCCTGAACGACACCGCCGCCCGCGACGCCGTCCCGGCTCCGCTGCTGGGGGCCCCCGCCGAGGCGATGGCCGCCTTCCTCGGCCTGGTCCGCACCCGCCACGGCGGCTCGGCCGCCTTCCTGGCCGCCTGCGGCGTCACCGCCGCCACGCTCGACGCCTTCCGCGCCAAGGCCGCCCCGGAGGCCGTCGCATGCTGACCCTGCTGCGCCACACCGACGGCACGCCGTTCCGCGACCTCAACCACAACGGCACCATGGAGCCCTACGAGGACCGGCGCCTGCCCGTCGAGGAGCGCGTCGAGGACCTGCTCGGCCGGATGACCCTCGCCGAGAAGGCCGCGCTGATGCTGCACGGCCGAATGATTCCCGGCGGTCCGGACGGCCAGGCCGGCCCCTTCCCGACCGGCGCCCACCTCATCGCCGAACACGGCCTCACCGCCTTCGCCATGATGGCCGTCCCGGACGCCCGCACGATGGCGCTCTGGAACAACCACGTCCAGGACCTCGCCGCCGCCGAGCGCCTCGGCATCCCGGTCACCCTCGCCTCGGACCCGCGGCACGGCACCTCCGCCAACCCGCTCACCGCCGCCGGCGGCGGCGGCGGCTTCAGCCTCGGCCCCGAGCCGATCGGCCTCGCCGCCACCGACGACCCGGGCCTGGTCCGGGAGTACGCCGAGCTGATCGGCCGTGAACTGCGCGCCGTCGGCATCCGGCTCGCCATCCACCCGATGGCCGACCTCGCGACCGAGCCGCGCTGGCCCCGGATCAGCGGCACCTTCGGCGAGGACGCCGACCGCGCCTGCCGCATGATCGCCGCCTACCTCCGCGGCCTCCAGGGCGAGCGGATCGGCCCGGACAGCGTCGCCTGCATGACCAAGCACTTCCCCGGCGGCGGCCCGCAGTTCCGGGGCGAGGACTCGCACTTCGCGGCCGGGCGCCGGCTGGTCTACCCCGGTGGCGCCTTCGAGCACCACCTGCGCCCCTTCGAGGCCGCGTTCGAGGCCGGCACGGCGCAGATCATGCCCGCCTACGCGATCCCCTCCGGCGCCGGGCCGGCCGAGGTCGGCGCCAACTTCAACCACGCCGTCATCACCGGCCTGCTGCGCGGCAGGTACGGCTTCGACGGGGTCGTCTGCACCGACTTCAACGCCATCACCGGGATGGACGTCCCCGGGCTGGTCACCCTCCCGCCGCGGAACTGGGGCGTCGAGGAGCTGTCGGTCACCGAGCAGGTCGTGCTCACCCTGGACGCCGGCGCCGACCAGCTCGGCGGCGAGACCGACCCCGAACTGATCCTGGCCACCGTGCGCTCCGGCGCGGTGAGCGAGGCCCGGCTCGACGAGTCCGTCCGCCGGCTCCTGCGCGACAAGTTCCGCCTCGGCCTGTTCGACGACCCCTACGTCGACCCGGACGCCGCCGCCGAACTGGTCGGCGCCCCGGCCGGACGCGAGCTCGGCCGCCGGGTCCAGGCACGCTCCCTGGTGCACATCGCCGGAGCGCCGCGGACCGGTACCCGGCTCCACGTCGAGGGCGTCGACCCGGCCGTCGCCGCCCGGTACGGCACCGTCGTCGAGCGGCCGGAGGACGCCGACCTCGTCGTCGTCCGGATCGCCGCGCCCCACGAGACCCGCGACGGGTTCCTGGAGCGGTTCTTCCACAGCGGCTCGCTGGAGTACCCGCCCGAGGAGGTCGCGCGGCTGCGCGCCCTGGCGGCCGCCGCGCCCACCGCCTTCGTGGTGCACCTCGACCGCCCCGCCGTGCTGACCCCGCTCGCTCCCCACGCCGCCCTGCTCATCGGCGAGTTCGGCGCCACCGACGACCTCGTCCTGGACGCCGTGCTCGGCCGCACCCCGATGAGCGGCGTCCTGCCGTTCGACCTGCCGCGCTCGGACGCCGCCGTCGAGGCCGCCCGCGAGGACGTCCCCTTCGACACCCGCGACCCGCTGTTCCGCTGCAGCCACCCGGCGGCCGGCTGAGCGGAC
>NZ_JBHVWC010000006.1:0-12298 GCF_042882445.1 Kitasatospora sp. NPDC058218
AGCCGGGGTTGACGGCCTGGTCGGCCGCGGGAGCCGTCTGGCCCCGGCCGCGCGAGCTGTTGACCGTCCGCCCGCGGACGATGCCGATGAACTCCTCGATCAGGTCGGTCGTCCGGTCCAGCTGCCAGGCCAGCGCGACCTGCGACTGCGGTGCGTCCGGCACGGTGCGGAAGGTGAGGTCACGACGGTGGTGCAGCCGGGCGAGCGACTGCGGGACGAGCAGGACGCCGACCCCCGCCGCCACCAGTTCGATCGCGTCCGCCGTGGTGGCCGGGCGCTCGATCGCGGGGCGTCCGGGCAGGCTCTCCCAGCCCAGGGCGTCGTCCAGCGGGTGGAAGACGATCTCCTCGGCGAGGTCCGCAGGGGCCACCTCCTCGGCCGCCGCCAGCCAGTGGTCCTTGGGGAACACGACCACCGTGGTCTCGGTGTAGAGGGGGATCGCGCTCAGGCTGTCCCGGTCGACCGGGAGCCGGACCAGCCCGGCGTCGGCGGCGTCGGCCAGCAGCGTCCGCGCGCCCTCCTCCACCGGTACCGCGACCAGGGTGAGCGGGACGTCGGGCAGCCGCTCCTCCCAGACGCGCACCCACTTACCGGGCGTCACGCCCGGAACGTACACCAGTCGGAACGAGGGGTTCGCCTGCATCTCTGTCACGCTGCAAGGCTACCGACCGTGATCGGGGCCGCCACTCACTCGCTTACCCTTATGACCATGACATCGCTCAAGTCGAAGACGACCCAGACCATGAAGCCGGCCACCGCCGCCAAGAAGCTGGGCATCTACCTCAACGCCGCCCCCGCCGAGTTCCAGGAGGGCGTGGTCTCCCGCGAGGAGCTCAACACGCTGCAGGCCGACCCGCCCGCATGGCTCCAGGACCTGCGGCGCAACGGCCCGCACCCCCGCCCGGTCGTCGCGGCCAAGCTCGGCGTCTCCGTTTCGGGCCTGGCCCGCGGCGGGGTCACCGAGGCGCTCACCACCGAGCAGATCGAGGCCCTGAAGACGGAGAACCCCACCTGGCTGGAGCGCGAGCGCACCGTCCAGGCCGAGGTCCGCAAGGAGGCCGTGCGGATCAAGGAGAAGAACGAGCAGCAGGCCGCGACCCCGCCCGCCAAGACCAGCTGACCGGGAGGGCGCGCTCCCGCTCGGCGCCGAGACGGCACCGACCCGTTGGCGCCGGGCCCCGACGGGGCCACGATCGCCGCCGTCACCTCCCCGCCCGGCGACCTCGCCACCCGGATCGTGCCGTGGTCCGTCGCGACCCGCACGGCCGGCGCCACGCCGGGCCTCGCCGAGGCCGGCGCCTTCCGGACCCCCGCCCCTCGGTGTCGGGTGCGGACGTCCCGGGGCGCCCCGGCCGCCTCGGAGCCGGCCCCGCCGCCCGCCGCCCCGGTCACGGCCCCGGTCACGGCCCCGGCCGACCGTGGCCGAGCAGGCGGCGCACCAGCCCGTCCAGGTCGACGTACTCGTGCTCCCGGCCGGGCGGGACGAGGCGGTCGGCGCGCCGGAGGAAGGACGTGACCTCGGCGGCCCGGGCCCGGAGCACGACGCTGCCCTCGTCCCCGCCGAGCACGACCAGGACGCTGCCGGCGTCCTCGCCGGCGCCCGGGCGGATCGACACGTCGCCGAGGCCCACCTCCTCGGTCACCCCCGCCGCCAGCAGCTCCCGCGCGAACATCCAGGTGATCGGCTCGGCCCGGTCGACGTGGCTGTCCAGGTAGACCGCGTACGGCTCGGCCACGTCGTAGCGCAGGCGGGCCTTCACACGGACGGTGAGGCCGGGGCAGACGACCGCCCGCAGATCGAGGTCCAGGGCCGTCGCCTCCGCGCCGGAGCGCTGCGGGGGGACGTGCGGCGTCTCCCGGCCGGTCATTGCGGCTGCCCCGGGGCGCCGAAGGCGGGCGGGGAGAACCGGGGTGGCTGCACCAGCCGGTGCCATTCGTGGTCGACGTGGCCGGGCACCGTCCGCCCGTAGCCGATCCAGAGGGCGACGAGGTGCGTGAAGATCGGGGCCTGCTCATGAGGAATCGTTTCTTCACCCGCATCGGGGAAGGCCTGGAGGTCGTTTCTCATGCCTGGACAACGACGCGCCCCACCTGCGGTAACCCTCCACCGGCCGCGGACCCGCCCCGGGTGCCGGTGCGAGGCGGCCGTTCAGCCACCGCCCCCGCTCGCCCGGGCCCGCGGGCCCGGCCCGACCGACCCGCGCGGCCCCGACCCGGACGCGGCCGGATAGATTGCCGGGACCAGCCACCCCGCCGCCCCGGGAGCCCCTCGTGCTCGACACCACGGACGCCGCCCTCGTACGCGAACTCCAGCGCGACGGCCGCGTCAGCTACCAGCGGCTCGCCGAGTTGCTGGAGATCTCCCGGGAGGCCGCGCGGGCCCGGGTGCAGCGGCTGCTGACCCGGGGCGAGGTGCGGATCGTCGGCATCGTGCCGCCCGCCGTCGCCGGGATCACCGCCGTCGCCCACGTCTCCCTGGACGTCGCCGGCCCCGCCCGGCCGGTGGCCGCGGCGGCGGCCGGGCGGCGGGCGGCCAGCTTCGTCTCCTGCACCGCCGGTCCGCAGGGCGTGGTGGCCGAGCTCAGGGTGGCCGACGACGCGGCGCTGGAACGCGAGTTCGCCGCGCTGCGGGCGGTGCCGGGGGTGCGCGGTGTCGAGGTGTTCCGCTGCACCGAGCTCGTCCGGGACGCGTACGCGCAGGCCGCCCCGGCCCTGCGGACGGGCGAGCCGCCCGCGCTGGACGAGACCGACCGGCGACTGCTCGGACTGCTCCAGACGGACGGCCGGGCCAGCTTCGCGGCGCTGGCGGAGCGGATCGGCCTCTCCCAGCCGGCCACCCGGGCACGGGTGCTGCGCCTGCTGGAGGTCGGTGCGGTGCATGTGACCGGTCTGGTGGAGTCGCGCGCGCTGGGCGTCCGGGAGGCCGCCGGGGTGGGGCTCGGGGTGCACGGGCCGGTCCGGGAGGTCGCGGAGGCCGCCGCCGCACTGCCGGGCGTCAACTACGTGGCCGCCGGCTACGGCCGCTTCGACCTCGTCTGCGGGCTGGACGCCCCGGACCGCCCGGCGCTGCTGCGCAGCCTGGAGACGGTGCGCGCCCTGGCCGGCGTGACCCGCTCGGAGTCCTGGGTGCACCTCGACATCGTCAAGGAGTCCTACACCTACGATCTGCCCATTCGGTAGGCATTCAGTAGGCCTGGGGAAAGATCGGCAAATGATTCGCAGTCATGGGTTGATTCTTCGGGCGAAATGACAGGTGTAAGCCCTTGACGCCTTCTTTTCACCCACCCTTCAATGGTCGGACACCTTCCCCGTGAGAGAGTCCGGTCCCCCGATGGTCTCTTCCCCTCCCCCACAGCCCGCCGGCCCCCCTCGGCCCGCGGTCGAGGCGCTCCCCCGTTCGCTGGGCGTCTTCGGCGGGGTCCTGCTCACCCTGTCCTGCGTCACACCGGCCTCGTCGCTCTTCATCGTGGTGCCCCCGCTGCTGATGTCGCAGGGCAGCGGCGCCGTGATCAGCCTGCTGCTGGCCGCCGTGCTCTCGCTCGGCGTCGGCCTCTGCTACGCCGAACTCGGCACCCTGGTGCCCAGCGCCGGTGGCGAGTACTCGATCGTCGGCCAGGTGCTCGGGCGGCTGGCCGGCTGGCTGGTCTTCATGATCTCGATCGTCTCGCTGCTGGTCATCCCGCCGATCATCGCGCTCGGCACCGCCGACTACCTCGGCTCGGTGCTCTCGCTGGACCCGGCGGTCGCCGGCGCCGCCGTGATGGCGCTGGCCGTCGCGGTCGGCGTCCTGGACATCAAGTCCAACGCCCTGATCACCGGGGTCTTCCTCGGGCTCGAAGTGCTCGCCGCCGGCATCGTCGCGGTGCTCGGCTTCACCCACGTCCACCAGCCGGTGTCCTCGCTGGTGCACGCCGTCGTCCCGGACGGCCAGGGCGGGACCGGGCCGTTCACCCTCGGGCTGCTGATCTCCGGGCTCGCGGTGGCGATGTTCACCTACAACGGCTTCGGCACCGCCGTCTACCTCTCCGAGGACCTGCGCGACCCGCGCCGCTCGGTCGCCCGGACGGTGCTCTGGTCGCTGCTGGCCGGGGTCGTGGTGATCACCGTCCCGGTGGTGGCGATCTGCCTCGGGGTCGACTCGCCCGACCGGCTCGCGGCCGGCGACCTGATCGCCATCGTCGACTCCTGGGCCGGCAGCACGGTGGGCACCTTCGTCAGCCTCTGCATCGCCGCCGCCATCCTCAACGCCGTCATCGTCATGGTGATCCAGAACGGCCGGGTGCTGTACGCGTCCGCCCGCGACCGCACCTGGCCCGACCCGGTCAACCGGGCGCTCGGCACGCTGCACCCGCGCTGGGGCTCGCCGTGGGTGGCCACGCTCGCGATCGGCGCGCCCGGCGCCGTCCTGGCCCTGACCGTGCCGATCGACGCGCTGCTCGGCTTCACCGGGGTCGTCGTCGCCGTCATCTACCTGCTGCTCGGCGTCGCCGCGCTGCTCGCCCGGCGCGGCCGCCACCGGGGCGCCGCCGCCTGGCGGATGCCGCTGTGGCCCGTCGCCCCCGTGCTCACCACCGTGGTGCTCGGCTACGCGCTCACCCGCCAGGCCGGACGGGACCTGCTGATCACCCTCGCCGTGCTGCTCGTCGGGGTCCTGTACTGGTTCCTCTACCTGCGCCCGCGCAGCGCGACCCACTGGGTGCTCAGCCTCCCGGCCGATCAGGCCGACCAGGCCGACGCCGTCCGCACCGGAGCCGGCGGGCACGGGCCCGCCGACCGAACCCCCGCTTCCGCCACCGCCACCGCTCCGGAGAACTCGTGAACCGCCCCGCCGACCTGGTCGTCCACAACACCCACGTCCACACCGTGGACGACCGGCGCCCGCGCGCCGAGGCGGTCGCCGTCCGCGACGGCCGGATCGTCCACGTCGGCGACGGCGACGACTGGCGGGCCCTGGCCGGCCCGGACACCGAGGTCGTGGACGGCCGCGGGCGCCTGCTGGTGCCCGGCTTCATCGACAGCCACAACCACGTCCGACTCGGCTCCGACGCCGCCTGCGTCCAACTCGCCGGCGCCACCGACCTGCCCGAGATCGGCCGCCGGATCACCGAGTGGCTGGACCGCAACCCCGGCGCCGACTGGATCGAGGCCGAGGCCTTCGACTACTCCGCCGTCCCGGACGGCCGGATGCCCACCGCCGCCGACCTCGACCCGTACACCGGCGACCGGCCCGCCCTCGTGCTCAGCTACGACGTGCACACCGCCTGGCTCAACACCGCCGCGCTGCGCCGCCTGGGCATCACCGCCGACACCCGCGAACTCGCCTTCGGCACCGTCCGGAAGGACCCGGCCACCGGTCAACCCACCGGGTTCCTCACCGACTTCGCGGTGCGCGGCCTCTCCCGCGACGGGCACCGCGCGCTGCGCGCCGCCGGCGTGCCGTGGGCCGACCCCGACCGGCAGTACGGACGCCTCACCGCCAGCCTCGACCTGGCCGCCCGCTACGGCATCACCACCGTCGTCGAACCGCAGAACTCGCTCGACGACCTCGCCCTGTTCGAGCGGGCCATCGCCGAGGGCCGACTGCGCTCGCGCCTGGTCGCCGCGCTGTTCCACCCGCGCGGCACCACCGGGGCGGAGCTCGCCGAGTTCGCCGCGGCCGCCCGCCACCACACCGGAGACCGCTTCCGGGTCGGCCCGCTGAAGCTGTACATCGACGACGTGGTGGAGCCGCACACCGCCGCGCTGCTGGAGCCCTACGCGGGCCACCACAGCCACCGGGGCGAGACCTTCTACCCCGCCGAGGAGTTCGCCGAGCTGCTGACCGCACTCGACGCGGCCGGGTTCCAGGCCTTCGTGCACGCGACCGGGGACCGCGGCATCCGCACCGTGCTGGACGCCGTCGAACACGCCCGCCGGGTCAACGGGCCGCGCGACGCCCGGCACCAGGTCGTCCACGTCGAGTGCCTCGACCCGGCCGACGTGCCGCGCTTCGCCGAACTCGGCGTGGTCGCCTGCATGCAGCCCCGGCACTGCTCCCCCGACATCGCCGGCCCGGGCAAGGACTGGGCCGAGGCGGTGGGCGAGCGGCGCTGGTCCAAGGCGTGGCCGATGCGCAGCCTCCAGGAGGCCGGTGCGACGCTCGCCTTCTCCAGCGACTGGAACGTCGCCGAGATGGACCCGCTGGTCGGCCTCTACACCGCCGTCACCCGCCGGGGCCTGACCGGCGGCGACCCGTGGATGGCCGACGAGACCGTCTCGCTGGCCACCGCGCTGCGCGGGTACACCCTCGGCAGCGCCTACGCCAACTTCCTGGACGACCGCCTCGGGTCGCTCACCCCCGGCAAGCTCGCCGACCTCGTCCTGCTCTCCGAGGACCTGTTCACCCTCGACCCGAAGGCGATCCTGGAGGCCCGCGTCGAGCTGAGCGTGGTCGACGGGGAGGTCGTGCACCGGGCACCGTGACGACCGGCGCGGGCCGCACGACCTACCGGCTGGCCGGCGGTCAGCGGCCGACCTCGCGGGCCCGGAGGTCCTCGACGGTCTCACGACGGATCAGCAGGCGGGCCCGGCCGTCCCGGACGGCGGCGACGGCCGGGCGCCCGACCAGGTTGTAGCCGGAGGCCATCGAGAGCTGGTAGGCGCCGGCGGCCGGGACGGCCAGCAGGTCCCCGGCCCGCAGGTCGGCCGGCAGGGCGGCGTCGCGGACCAGCACGTCGCCGGCCTCGCAGTGCCGGCCGACCACGTCCGTGCGGGCCGTCGGGGCGCCGGTGCGTCGGCCGACCAGCCGCACGGTGTACGGGGCGCCGTAGAGCGCGGGCCGCGGGTTGTCGCTCATGCCGCCGTCCACGGCGGCGAAGACCCGGCCGTCGGCGGCGTGCTTCACCGACAGCACCCGGTAGAGCGCCACCCCGGCCGGCCCGGCGACGGCCCGGCCGGGCTCGACCACCAGGCGCGGCACCGCGAGCCCGGCCCCGGCGCAGCGGGCGGCGAGCCGCCGCGGCACCCGGGCGGCGAAGTCGGCGAGGTCGAACGCGTCGTCCCCCGGCAGGTAGCGGATGCCGTGGCCGCCGCCGAGGTCCAGTTCGGGCAGCTCGACACCGTGCCGGTCGCGCAGCTCGGCCAGGAACTCCACCACGGTGTCCACGGCGGCGAGGTAGGGCTCGACCTCGGTGATCTGGGAGCCCAGGTGGCAGTGCAGGCCGACCAGTTCGAGACCGGGCTGGGCCAGCACCCGGGCGATCGCGTCGGCCGCGTCCCCGCCGTCGATCGGGAAGCCGAACTTCTGGCCGCCGACGCCCGTGCGGACCGCCTCGTGGTGGCCGGCCGCGATGCCCGGGACGACCCGGACCAACACCCGTTGCGGCGTGTCCGCGGCCACCAGGGCCGCCAGCCGGGCGATCTCCCCCGGCCCGTCGATGACGATCCGGCCGACCCGCAGCCGCCGGGCGAGCCGGAGCTCCTCCGGTGTCTTGGCGTTGCCGTGCAGCACGATCCGCTGCGCCGGGAACCCGGCCGAGGCGGCCAGCCGGAGCTCGCCGGACGAGCAGACGTCCAGGCCCAGGCCCTCCTCGCCGACCCAGTCGGCCATCGCGCTGCAGAGGAACGCCTTGGCCGCGTAGAGCACGTCCGCGTGCGGCAGGGCCTGGCGGTAGGCGCGGGCCCGGGCCCGTACCTCGGCCTCGTCCAGGACGTACAGCGGGGTGCCGAACCGGTCGGCGGCCTCGGCGAGGCCGACCCCGCCGACCAGCAGCTCCCCGCCGGGGGCGGCGTGCGCCGAGGCCGGCCAGGGAGCTCCCAGCGGCTCCGCGACCGCCGGTGACTCCGGCGGCCCGGCAGTCGGTGCTGCGCCCGACGCGGCGCCGGGCGCAGCAGTCGGTGCGGCGCCGGGCACCAGACCGGGCCCGGCACCGGGCACGGGCACGGCAGTCGGTGCGGGTTCGGCCCGGCGGCCGGGGGCCGGCAGGACGGCGAGCGGGGTGGCGGACGGCTTCGTCATGGCGTGCTGCTCCTGCGGGGAGGTCGTCGCGCCGACGGTGTCGCGCGGCGGAGGCGGCGGTGTCGCGGCGGAGGCGGCGTCAGTCGAGGTACTGCAGGGCGATCCGGCAGTGCGCGGCCCGGCCGCGCGGCTGCCGGGCCGCCGCACCGGACGGGTCGTCGCCGTCCTCGTCCTCGTTCCCGCCCTCCTCGGGCCGGAGGGCGGCGATCGGCGCGAGGCCGCGGCGGCGCAGCGGCACGGCGTCGCACTCGACGACGTCGCACTCGGCGGCCTCGCGCTCGACGGCACCGAGCGGCCGCGCTTCGGCGGTGCCTGCGGCGACGGTGAGGAGGACCTGGGTGGCACTCATGGCGGAGGTTCCTTCCGGGGGGCCGCGGGCCGCCGGTGCGGGCCCGCCGTTCCAGTGGAGCCCCGGTCCGCCCCGACCGCGGCCGGCCTTGACGCGGGGCCTACGCCCAACGGGCCCTCCTTGACGGGTTCCTGACGCCCGTCGGCGCGAACGGGTGCCGCCGTCGGACCGCCGCCCTCCCGGAGCGGGAGCGGGCCGGCGGCGGCCTGCACCGTCCACTGGACAAGATATGTCGGCAGACGGCATATACTTCTGCTCGGCAGGTGCGATATACATACGGGGTATGCAAGCCAGGCCGGCCCGGAGGCGTCCCGCCCCGTCGGCCGAGGGCTTTCCGACGCCCTATCTCTCCAAGGGGGACCCATGATCAAGAGCAGTCCGTCCAGGAACGGCACCGGCCCGGTGCTGCACCTGGACAACGTCACCCGGGTGCACGGCCGGGGCGCGGCCGAGGTGCACGCCCTGCGCGGAGTGGACCTCAAGGTGCAGGCCGGCGAGTTCGTCGCCGTGATGGGCCCCTCCGGCTCCGGCAAGTCGACCCTGCTGACCCTCGCCGGCGGCCTGGACGCCCCGACCACCGGCCAGGTCCTGGTCGAGGGCGCCGCGCTCGGCGGGCTCAGCCGCAAGAAGCTCGCCGCGGCGCGGCGCCGCTCGATCGGCTACGTCTTCCAGGACTACAACCTGATCCCGGCCCTCACCGCCGCCGAGAACATCGCCCTGCCGCGCGAACTCGACGGCGTGTCGGGCCGGGTGACGCGCCGCGAGGCACTGGCCGCGCTGGAGGAGCTCGGCATCCCCGAACTCGCCTCCCGCTACCCCGACGACATGTCCGGCGGCCAGCAGCAGCGCGTCGCCATCGCCCGCGCCCTGGTCGGCGACCGCCGCCTCGTCCTCGCCGACGAGCCCACCGGCGCCCTCGACTCCACCAACGGCGAGGCCGTCCTGGGCGTCCTGCGCGCCCGCTGCGACGCCGGCGCCGCCGCGATGATGGTCACCCACGAACCCCGGCACGCCTCCTGGGCCGACCGCGTCGTGTTCCTCCGCGACGGTCTGATCGTCGACGAGGGCTTCGGCCGCAGCGCCGAGAGCCTGCAGACGATGGCCGCCCGCCACGGGAACCGGATCGAGGCCACCGGATGAAGCTCGGACCACTGAAGGTCGCGCTGCGGATCGCCCGCCGCGACGCCCTGCGCGCCAAGGGCCGCAGCGCCCTCGTCATCGCCATGATCTCGCTGCCCGTGCTCGGCGTGGCCGGCGCCGACATCGTCTACCGCAGCGGCCAGCTCGCCCCGGCGGAGCGGGTCGAACGGCTGCTCGGCGGCGCCGACGCGCTCGTCACCGCCTACGAGCCCGGCAGCACGGTCAAGCAGCTGCCGTTCGCCGAGGACGGAGCTCTCGCGATCGGCGTCCGGCCCGCCCAGGGGCCGACCCCGGAGCAGGCCCGCAGCGCCGGCGCCGACCCGGCCGCCCTGCTGAAGGAGCTGCTGCCCGGCGCCACCCTGCTGCCGGCCGCCGCCGGCCTCAACGCCAGCGCCGGCTCGCCCAACGGCCTGGTGCGGACCGAGACCTCCGAGGCCGACCTCACCGATCCGGTCTGGAAGGGGCGGCTCGACCTGGTCGAGGGCCGCGCCCCGAACGCCGCGCACGAAGCGGCCGTCACCCGGGAGTTCCTCGCCGAGTCCGGCCTGCGCCTCGGTGCCACCACCACCCTCAAGGGGCTGGAGAAGACGCCGTTCACCCTGACCGGCGTCGTGGAGCACCCCGACGACCTCGCCAAGGTCGATTTCGTCGGCCGCCCCGGTGAGGTCGTCGCCCCGCTGGCGGCGGCCGCGCCGGCCGCCGCCAAGCCCCCGACCGGGGCGGGCGACCGGTCGACCCCGGGGAAGGCGGCCTGGCTGCTCCGGCTGCCCGCCGGGACGACCCTCGACTGGGAGGGCGTCAAGAAGCTGAACCAGTACGGGTTCACCGCGACCTCGCGTGCGGTGGCACTCGACCCGCCACCCGCGTCCCAGGTGTCGTACCAGCGGATGGACTTCGGCTCCAGCAGCCCGCTGCGCTCCGACAAGGCCGTCGTGGTGGGCACCGTCGCGGGCATGGCCCTGCTGGAGGTCGCCCTGCTCGCCGGGCCCGCCTTCGCCGTCGGCGCCCGCCGGTCCCGTCGCCAGCTCGCCCTGATCGGCGCGAGCGGCGGCGACCGCGGCCACATCGCGGCGGTCGTCCTCGGCTCGGGCCTGGTGCTCGGCGCGGTCGGCGCGATCACCGGTGTGGCGCTCGGGACCGGCCTGGTGGCCGTGACCCGCCCGTGGATCGAGGAGACCGGCGGCAGCCGGTTCGGCCACTTCGGCCTCCAGGCGCCCGACCTGCTCGCGATCGCCGTCGTCGGCGTGGTCACCGCCCTGCTCGCGGCCGCGCTGCCCGCCCTGCAGGCCGCCCGGCAGAGCGTCACCGCCGGCCTCACCGGCCGCGACACCGTCAAGCCGCCGAGCCGCTGGACCACCGCCGCCGGCATCGTGCTCTTCGTCTCCGGCGCGGCCGTCGCGCTGCTCGCCGTCGGCACCAACGACGGCACCGGCCGCGGCATCGCGGTCTTCGCCGGCCTGGACCGGATGACCCTGACGGTGCTCGCGGGTTCGGCCACCGCCGAACTCGGCCTGCTCGCCCTCACTCCAGTGCTGATCGCCCTCTGCGGCCGGCTCGCCCGCTTCCTGCCGCTCGGCGGCCGGCTCGCCCTGCGCGACTCGGCCCGCCACCGCGGCCGCACCGCCCCGGCCATCGCGGCCGTGATGGCCGCCGTCGCCGGCTCGGTGGCCATCGGCCTCTACACCGCGAGCAGCGACGCCATGGACGCCGCCTCCTACCGGCCGCACAGCCCGATCAACTCCGTGTCGCTCGGCGTGCTCACGGACAGCCCGCAGCTCGCCCAGGTGCGCGCGGCCATCGAGCAGGACCTGCCCGAGCTCGGGGAGCGCGCCGACCTCTCCACCGCGGTCTACTCCTGGTGCGCGGAGTGCTCCAGCAACGTCACCGTCAAGGGCAACCACGGCGGTTTCGGGTCACGCCCCCTCGTCGTCGGCGACGCGGCCGTCCTGCACAACGCCTTCGCCGTCCGCGACCCCGCCGCCGAACAGGCACTGGCCGCCGGCAAGGCCGTCGTCTTCGACCGTTCCCTGCTCAGCGGCGACAAGCTCGTGCTCCAGCTGACCGGCGGCTTCGTCACCCCGCCGCAGCCGGGTGCCAACCCGACGCAGGACGTCCGGGAGATCCCCGTCGACGCCGTCGTGGTCGAGAACCCGACCGCCGCCCGCTACGGGGCCGGCGTCATCGGCTCCCGGACGATCACGGGCCTGGGCCTCACCACGAGGCCCAGCGGCTCCGTCTGGCTGCCGTCCACCGCGCCGGACGGCAAGGCGGCGCAGCGGGCCGCGGCCACCGCCGACCGCATCCTGCCGAGCGCCCTGCTCGACGTGGAGCGCGGGTTCCAGCCGAAGAGCGATCTGACCACCACCGCCCTCACCGGCTTCGCCGCGCTGGTCGTCCTCGGCGCCGCGTGCATCGCGACCGGCCTCGCGGCCGCCGACTCCCGGCGCGACCAGGCCACCCTCGCCGCCGTCGGAGCTCCGCCGGGGATCCGCCGGACCCTCTCCGGCATCCAGTGCGCGCTGATCGCCGTCCTGGGAGCCGCCCTCGGCACGGTCAACGGGTTCGTCCCGGCGGTCGCCCTGCTGATGGCCCGTGACGTCGCCAACCGCGCGGGCAGCAGCACGATCGTGGTGCCCTGGGCGGACATCGCGCTCACCACCCTCGCCGTCCCGCTGCTCGCCGGACTGCTGGCCGTCCTCTTCACCCGCTCCGACGCACCGCTCACCCGCAGGCTCGGCTGAGCCGAACCAGCCCCCCGGGCGCCGGGCCCCCCCCCCCCGCCCCCAGAGGGGGGCCCCCGGGGTGGGGGGGTG